>SVQJ01000040.1:8504-11479 GCA_015065395.1 Oscillospiraceae bacterium | reverse complement strand
TCCGGCTTCAGAGTAGAAACCGTCAGCTTGGCGGGAATATTCTCAAGATACTCCTTATCATAAGAGAAATCAAGAGATTTTTCAAAAAACTCTTCCAAAGAGAGAGAATTACCCGTTTCCTTTTCATCTTCTTCGAAGCTGCCATCGATAAGTGAGCTGTTTGTTCTGTAAACAAAGCAATCTCCTGCTCCATCTCTCTGAAGAGCATCGATTATCCAGTCACCGCTGCTTTTTTGGGTCATTATCTCGTGAACCGTTAAAGGATACTCTGCTTTTTTTGTTCCCTCCGAAAGTCTGGCAGAGGCGTTTTTTGTTTTACAGGTAACTATAAGCTTTTCCCTCGCTCTGGTCATTGCAACATAAAGAACTCTCGCATCCTCTTCGATGCTTTCCTTTACCATTTGCAGAGCAAGCGCTCCTCTCAACGGCGTGTGGCAACGGACAAGACCGGCACCGTCGTAAAGCTTCACGGCGATACGGCCCTTTCTGTCTGTGAGAAGCTTATCGTAGGTATCTCTTGCATTAAAACGCTTTGCCTGCTCACAAAGAAAGCAAACAGGATATTCAAGACCCTTGGATCTGTGTATCGTTATTATGGAAACGCTGTCCGGATCGGCAAATCCCTCTGCCTTATCTGTCTTTTCAATGACGCTGTTAAGATGGGAAATAAGATCATGGAGCGTTCCTCCCGCCCGTCCCACCTTTGCAGCATGACCTGAAAGGATCTTTAAGGTTCTAACTATATCACGGTTGCTTCGTATACCGTCTCCTCCATAGGAACGAAGCGACGTATCAGAAACGATGAGCCTGAATATCTCATCTGCATTCATTTCCCGGGAAAAGCTGCGCCAACGGTCAACCATTCCGATAAAACCGGCACATTTTTTTGAAAGCTCTTTATCCTTTCCGTTTTCCGCATACCTGCAAAGAGAATACCAAAGGGGGATATCCGTATTTTGACGTATGGTAATAAGCTGGTTGAGCGTAAAGGAGAAAACAGGACTTTTCAAGGCTCCCGCAAGATAAATATCCCGAAGAGGATTATCCGCCGCATTAAGGATACAGAGGATCATAAGCACTTCGCTGTAATTAAAAAAGTCCTCCGATGCAAGATTATTAACGGGTATTCCTCTTGCACTAAGCTCTCTGGCATAATCCTCCGCATGGGTGGCACTGCGCAAAAGGATCGCAATATCTCCGGGTCTTACCCTCTCTCCCGAGGAAAGGCGTTCCCCTTCCAGAAGCTCACTTATTCTCATCGCAACGCTTTCAGGCTCAGAGGGAAGCGCTTGACCATCACTGCTTTCAGGTTCAACCAAGAGAACCTCACATTTTTTATCCGTCTTCCCACCGATCTTTGAGCATATAAGCTCATCCTCTTTTTCAAAGGGAGTTGCACCTGCGGCAAAAATGTAACGGGAAACGGTATTTGCAAATTTCAGAATATTGTGATCACTTCTGAAATTTTCGCTCATGAAAACAGCCTCGCTATCCTCTTTTTGTGCGAATTTTTCCCGATAATCACAAAAAAGCTGCGGACACGAGCCGCGGAATCCGTAAATGGACTGCTTCACATCTCCGACCATAAACAGCCTTGAGTTCTGAGAAATAGCAGAAAATATGGAATCCTGTATATTATTCGTATCCTGATATTCATCTATAAAGATATAATCAAATTTTTTCCCGATCTCCAGGGCTCGCTCTGTAGGAGTTGAATCATGGGAAACAAAAAGCTGCTTTGCAAAAACCGCCGCATCGGAAAAATCAATAACTCCCCTCTCTCTTTTGGCAAAGGCGTACTTTTCCCTGAAGACTTTGTTGACTCTCTCGAGCACTCGAATGATACGGGCAGTCTCCTGCATGGCCCTTTTCGTATTTTCCGAATCATCCCCGAAGCAATCCTCACGAAGATCCTTGATCTCTCCTATAAAGCTTGATCTAAGCTCCTTATATTCCGTGTATTCCTCAGGCTGGTCGCCGCTGAATCGGATAAGGACGGGAAGCTCAATGGCATACAACGCCTCTCTTGCCTGCGAATAGGTCTTTTCGGGGAGAGATATGAGCATTTTTGCATCCTGTAAGGTGATAACGGCACCATCCACGTACTTTTCCGTTTTCTCGCCGGAGGCAAGAGCCGAAGCCGCCCTCTCAAAGCGCATGGAATAGTACTCTCCCATCTGTCTGAGCTTTTCCTTCACCGGGTCACAATAAGAACAAGCAAAGAGATCTCCGTCCCCACTTTCAAGCTCTGCAGCATTTTTCAAAAGCTCCTCGCCAGAAACACCGTAGGACAAAAGATGATCGGATATCTTCAAAAGCCTCGCGGCAAGATCCCCTTGGGTCCTTGCATCTGAGAGGCAATCGGAAAAGCGTATGAATTCCTCTCTGTCTGTTTCATAAGCCCCGTCAAAAAAGTCGCTCACGGTTTCTGCCATTGCGGCATCCCGCAAGGTCTGGCTCTCCGCCTCATCTGCAACTCTGAAATCGGGAGGAAGAGAAAGAGCGGAAAAATAAGGACGTATTTCAGACTGAAAAAAGCTGTCTATCGTGGAAATATGCGCTCCCTCCAGATTAGTAAGCTGTCCGGCGAGGAATCGGTTGCAGGGATCGTTTGCAAGAGCGGCAAAAAGAGCCGCCCCTATTCTCTCCCTAAGCTCTCC
Source organism: Oscillospiraceae bacterium (assembly GCA_015065395.1). Taxonomy (GTDB): domain Bacteria; phylum Bacillota; class Clostridia; order Oscillospirales; family CAG-272; genus Avispirillum. The sequence goes on along the minus strand of SVQJ01000040.1, from coordinate 8,819 downwards.
TGCCGCCGCATTTGTAAATGTGACGATAAGCATACGTGAAAGATCTGCACCCTTTTCAGGATCCTTGAGGAGACGTATTATTCTTTCGGTCAGGGTTGCGGTTTTACCGCTGCCAGCGGCCGCGGAAAGAATAAGATTTTTTTTATCAAATTCTATGGCACGAAGCTGATCTCTTGTCCATGTACGTTCACTCATCTCTTTCTCCTTTCCTCGCTGCTTTATTTCTCGCCTCTGCGCCTGAACGGCAAAGAGGCATCATTGAGCATTTGGCACAGGCAGAATTATCCCCATAGCCCTCGGGGACCGCATCTGCCT
>SVQJ01000040.1:0-8494 GCA_015065395.1 Oscillospiraceae bacterium | reverse complement strand
AAAACTCATTAAGTGTGTCCTCTATTTGAAAGAAAGCCCTTTCATCCTCGGCAAAGCTTCCCTTCAATTTATCCTTGGCACCAATGGAGACAGGTGCATATTTACCCGATATTTCCCTATCCATGGCACGGATAATATCCCGATCTCCCAGAACTATACCGCTTCTGGAGATGCTGTCAAGAGCATATTTTTCTGCATTTTCATCGACAAGCATATTGTCCGATTGAATATCACCGGGACGCGCGCTGAAATACACAGCGCCTGCAGGAGAGATTTTTTCACCGTTTGGAGCAAGAGAACTGTAAAAGGCGCAATCCTTCGGCATATTGCAAAGAGAAAACAAATACAAAAGAAGCTGGATATTCTTTCCCCTCATAACATCGGTGAGGGAAAAGGTCTTGGCACCCGTTTTGTAATCAGCAACACGTATATACACCGTTCCATTTTCCCTGTATACATCCAGTCTGTCCACGATACCGCGAACCCGAAGATCGTGACCGTTTTCAAGATGAATGGGAGCAACGGGAAGATCCGACGAAAAGCCCACCCGAAGCTCAAAGCTGTGGGGGATAAAGCTACTCTGTGCAAATTCCTCGTTTAGGGAATGCAAAAACAGATCTATACTTTTCCCGATCCGGTCAAATATATAATCGATATAGCCGCTCTCTCCCTCCGGGGCTATCTTTTTCCTGTACTCCCGGATCAGGCGATCTTCCTTTTCCCTTATGCTTTCCTCGGAAAGCGGAAACCCCTCGTCCCTTGCCTCCTTCATAAAGTTTTCCAGCACCCAATGAACGAAGGTGCCCACGTTTGACGGCTTGACCTCAGCACGGGAGCCGTCATCAAGCCCCAGCACGTGCTCACAATAATATTTGAAGGCACAGGAATTAAAGCACTCTATCTTTGACTGAGAAAGAGTTATGTCCTTATCGAAAAGTTTTTCCAATACCTCGCCATCCACCTTTTCAGCCACCGCTGAAAGGGAGCCTTCGCTGAAATCGGCAAGAGAATTTCCGTATGTTCTGATTATTTTTTCAGCCTCAGGACAGGTGAAGTCATAGTACCTTGCCCTCGGAAAAAGCTTCATCAGACGAACTGCGCCAAGGGAAGGCGACGAAAGCTCTCCGCTGCGAGGGATAAATACCGTCAAGGTTTCCTCAGGTGAGCCTGCCGCCTCACAAAAACGGAAAAGCTCCTCGTTCCTTTGAGAAATGGTATCGGGAGAAAGCTCAATTCCGGCTTTCCTCATTATTCTACGGTCACTGTCATTAAAATATCCGTCATCCTTGGGAACACGGGGAAACTCTCCGGATCTCGCACCAAGGATAAGGAGATGCTTCACATTGTCAAGGCGCACACCTTCAACACTTCCCAGTGCAACTCTGTCTATTCCGTCGGGAATAGTGCCTATGGAAAGCGTCTCCGCTATCTTTCGAAGAAGGGCTGCAAACCGTTTTGCATCAACAACCTCTCCTGGAACAGTCAGGGCAGCACAGTCAAGCACCTGAAGAACAGCGTTCCAAACCTGGGACTTTTCCTGCGCCTTTGATAGATCTCCCGCTGTTTCAAGAGCCGCCGTTTCGCTCACCAAAGAGCCGTAAACATCAAAATCGCAAAGGAGTCTGAATGCCGCCTCCGCCGCTTCTTTCATAGTACAGGGGAAAGCTTCCTCTAAAGCTTCAATGGGGGAAATGAGCTTTTTCTTTGCACCGTTGGCAAGAGTAAGCATCCTTTCTCCCCAGGATGTCATTTCTTCCGTATAGCCGTCTGGATTCATGTGCCACTGCACATCAGACATGAACATTTTTCTGCCTCTCAGCTGCCATTTTTCCGTATAAGCTTCAAAGGCATCGGCTTCATCGGGTGTGAGAGAGCAAAGGCCCGTTCTGGCACAAAGCACCAGATCCTCTCTCCTCCAACCATAGCCGATCACAGAAAGTGCAGAAAAAAGCAGGCGCAAGGCTCCCTGGCTTGAAACGGGAGTTCTGCCTGAAACATAAACAGGGATCCCCTGCTTTTCAAGCTCTATATCCGTGATCCCGCGCAAATTATCAAAATTTGCCGCAACACAGGCAATATCACCAAAACGGGCTCCGCCCGAAACAAGCTCCTTTATCCTCGCTCCCGCAAGGATAGCCTCATCATGCCTGTCGGCACAGTCTATGAACGTTAAAGCGTCGGTCTCCTCAAAAAAGCTTTCTGCAGAAAAATTCCACAGATCTCTTTTTATCTTTGAAAACTCCTCTCTTCGCTCGCCGTCTATATCCGTTTCCCGCACCTCTAAGCCGCAGGAGGCGGCAACACGGAAAAGTCGCTTCATATAATCGTGAATATGCTGTATATGAGGAAGCTCTCTGTCCTCTCTGGAATATGCAAAGGTTATAAGGGTCGTATCGGCACCCTTGAATATTTCCCTCACCACACGAAGCTCCTTCGGGGTAAGAGTATAAAACGAATCAATAAAGACCTCAGTATTCTCAAAATACGTATTCTCGCAAAGACATTTTGAAAGAGCGTCCAGCGTTTCCTCAGGGTCATCAAAGGATGCATGGAGAAGCGCATTATATGCGGCATAGATGAGCGCGAGATCCTTCATTTTGAAGGATAAAGTCCCCTTTTCCCCTTCTACCCTCTCAGCACAAAGGGCAAGCTCCTCAGGAGAAACCCCGTACAGCTTCAGCTCGCTGACTGCATGATTTATAAGATCTATATATCTGCTGTCAGGATCTTTGAGCGTGGAAAGCTCATGTTTTACGCTGTTCACCGCGCTCCACATGAGAAGCGCTTTTTCAGCCTTGGTTACATATCTTTTTGCACTTCCGCCGAAGCGGCGGAAAACGCTGTCTGCAAGACGGGTAAAGCTTAAAGTTTCCATCCTCAAAGCATCTCGCTTCGGAAAGCTTTTGGCGCAAACAGTATCCCATTGTAATGCCTGATGCTCGGGAATTATGAGAATAACCTTTTTACCAAGAGCAAGTGCCGATTTCATTTTTTCTATAACATAATTCGTTTTTGCCTTCTGTTCTCTTGAAAAAACAAATTCTATCACTTTTTTTCTCCTTTCCCGATAATATCTATATTTCTATCTATAACTTCCCTCTTCCTCCATGAAAAAGGATAGAGAGAAAAGTCCGAATCATCCATGGCTTTTATTAAATCAACGGCATTTTCTCCTAAAAACGAATCCCTAAAAAAACCAATGGGAGTGTAGATCGTACCCTTTTCCAGTGCCGCCTTGGTATACGGGCAAGCATCCTGACACATATCGCATCCCCATATACTTGCACCCTTCACCAAAGCGGCCGCTTCATCCTCAGAAAGAATACCTTTTTTCTGTGTGACGGCGCTTATACAATTTGTTCTCTCTTTGACATCCATACACCCGGCAGGGCAAGAGCGGGCACAAAGCTTGCAATCGGGGCACTCCCGTACAAAGCCTTGACCGGCAGGTATTCCCTCTGCTTCCAGCTCCGTTGGAGAAAGGGAAACTATAAATTCTCCGATAAACACAAAGGAAGAATACCTTTCGTTTATAAGTAATGAGTTTTTTCCAAGAACCCCCAGACCCGCCATTGCGGCGCCGTGACATTCCCCAAAGGGAGAATGATCCGAAAAGCCCTTTGCGAAAGCACCCGGATATTTGCTTTTCGTATACTCTTCAAGAGAGAGAAAAACCTCTTTTGCAAAGAAATGATAATCATGCACAGCCGCATATCTGGATATGGCATTTCTGCAGTCTCCGCAATAATATGGAAACAGCATGAACACAACATTCAGCTCCTCAAGGGAGGGCAAGGCAGAAAAAAGGCGCATATTGGCACTGCGGCAAAGAGATGCAGGAAGATATGCAAAGCTATCTATATTAAATTTTTCCAAAACAGAACGCATCATTTTCTTACTCCTGCATATAATATATCACATTAATTATAACAAATTACCGCAGTATAATCAAGTAGAGTGTTTTTTGAGTTGTTAAATTTGTACTTTTCTATTGAAAACTATATAAAACTGTGGTATAATACAGAAAAATTCAGGAGAGGCGCACATTTGCGCGATTTGTGATATGGCAAAAAGAACACATGGCGGTGAAGAGATCGATCGCTCCGTATATGCTACCAATTATACGGAATTCACCGTGAAGAGAAAACCCTCCCCCGCAGTTATCCTCGTCAGAATCGCTATGATCATCCTTTACATAGGTATCCCCGTAGGCGTATTCTGCATCCCCAATATGTGGTGGCTCGGCTCCCTTACATTCCTCATGGCCGCTATCGTTTGGTATTTCACATGGCCCTTCACCATCATTGAATTCGAGTACACCCTTTCCTCCGGAGATCTGAGATTTGAAAAGAACTTCGGCCAAAGAAAAAGAGTTACCGTTCTTGAAAAGAAGATCAAGGATATGAAGATCATCGCTCCCTACACCGAGGAGCACAAATCCAAGTATCCCGTTAAGGGCAAGACCTATGACTTCAGAGCAAGCGACAAGCAGACTGATGATGTCTATTTCGCAATTTTCGATGAGAACGGTCAGGACAGCGCAGTGCTCTTCCAGTGCACAAACAAGGCTCTCAAGATATTCAAGAGCTACAACAAGGAAAACACCGTTATGGTGGATACCCTCCGTTATTAATGAATAATAAACCTACCCCCTGCATATAATTCGATGAATTATACGCAGGGGGTTTTGCTTTGAAAAAACTGATCGCAGGCTTATTTGGGATGCTGTTTGCACTGACGATGCTGTGCTCCTGCCGAGAGGCAAGCAGATCCGGCTTCTTTTCATACCAGGACACACTTTCGGAAACTGTAATCTTTGTTGAAAGCGACAAAGGTGAATACAGGATAAGATTGACCTTTGAGGATGGCGATGACGGACGTGAATGCAAAAAAGCCGAATACCTTTCACCAAAAGAGATTTCGGGACTGGTTTTCAGAAAAAAAGGGGACGAAATAACTGCCGAATATAACGGGCTGAACGTTACGGCAGCTCATTTTGACAAAGAGGAGATCTTTGCCGTTTCAGAGCTTTTTTTCCTTGAAAGCGCAGATATAACCCATATCAGAAGCCGTAACGGAAACAGCATTGCTGACGGCAACAGCGGAGAGCTTCTTTGGACTGTTATCACAGACAAAAACGGCACCCCTTTGGAGATTCGCTCTTCGGGAAAACTTAATTGCACCGTAAAAATAGAAAGCCTGAAATGATCTGTGTAAACCCTAAAATCTCAGGCATATTTGGGTATCCTTATAACTATTTCCGTATCCTTCGCGTTTTCACGGCGCAAAGTCTGCACATCTATTCCCGAAAGCCTTACCGTTTCCACAGCACGGTCTATTGTATTATAAAGAATACGAACATCCTTGATTATAAGTTTTGTGCGGCTTTTTTCCTTCTCCTTGGCACGCTCCTTCTTCTGAAGCTCCACAAGGCGGTCTATGTACTCCTCCGTCTGGGCAACGGTCATTTCCCGGCGCACCACCGTATGGACTGCTCCCAGCCTTGCATCCTTATCCGCTATGCGCAACAAAGCTCTCGCGTGCCGCTCGCTGAGGGAAGCCGAAAGTATCTCCTCTCTTTCTTCTTCATCAAGCCTCAAAAGCCTCAGCTTATTTGCCACATAGGATTGGGAGCAGGAAAGCTTGGCGGCTATTTTTTCCTGGGTGAGGCAATGTACCTTCATCAGCGTGTTTATCGCCTCTGCCTGCTCAAACATATTAAGATTCTCTCTTTGGATATTTTCCACTATCGCCATGTGAGCACTTTCCTCCAAGCTTGCCTCAACGCTGACACAGGGCACCTGGCGAAGCCCCAAACGCTTTGCGGCACGAAGCCTCCTCTCACCTGCTACCAGCTCCCATACTCCTGACCCCTTATCAGGACGGCGCACGCACAAGGGCTGGATAATCCCGTGATTACGTATGCTGTCTGCCAAGCGGAGTATTGCCTCCTCCGTGAAAAACTTTCTCGGCTGTGCAGGATTAGGAACGATATCATCAACGGATATCATCATCACAAGCTGAACTCTGCTTTCTTTTCCCGTATCTTTCTTTTCGAAATCTGCATTCCCTATCATTTTTATCTTCCTTTCTTTATTGGGTAATAGGGATGATACCATCAACAGGATGAATTTTCAGAGGAAAACTCGGAGAATATTATATTTATTTTTGCATTTGTTTGGTGGATAATGCAAGGAAAGGCTATGAAATAAACAAATAGCTTTCTAATCCGAGTTTGACGATGAAAAATGAAGAGAAACGGTCGCTTTTTTGAAAAAAAGCTTCGCAAAAAACTTTACATAAGGGTTTAGCTGAAAATTACAAGGCAAAAGGCATCGCCAAAGCAGATTTCTGCTTTGGCTGAGGCACCGCAGGTGCCCAAGCCTGAAAAGAGGGAGAAACACCAAAATGAGCTCGTTCATTTTGGTGTTTCTCCCTCTTTTCAGGGCCTTTTTGCCTTTTTGCTATCGTTGTCTTCTTAAAGTTCCTTTGGTTCTTTCCTTTCAAGGAAAGAACGGAAAAAGTACTGATTTCAATGATAAATTTACAAAGGCTTCTTGGATATCTGAGAAAAATTACGGGGATATATATCAGGGGTCTTTTCCACCTTTTTATATACAAGAAGATATCTTTCATCACAAAGCGCGGGGAGGCTGTACTGCACCTTTTCCACGAATACGGCACCAAGCTTTTTTGTAGCAGCAGCGGCTTCTTTCATCTCCTCATCCGCCGCCGCGCCCTTCATGGAAACAAAATAGCCGCCCACCTTCAAGAAAGGCACGCAAAGCTCCAAAAGCACGTTCAGCCGTGCCACTGCACGGGCAGAAACGATATCAAAAGCCTCTCCCATTTTGCCTCTTGCCGCTTCCTCTGCTCTTGCGTTCACCGCATTGAAATTACCGATTCCGGCAAGTGCGGCGGTTTCATTCATATATACGGTCTTTTTCGCCGTTGCATCCATAGCTGTAACACTAACCTCCGGGAGGACTGCCGCAATGGGAAGAGAGGGAAATCCTGCGCCGCTACCCACATCAAGAAGCGTTCCCTTTCCTTTTGAAAGTGCCTTTACTGTTTTTGCCGCAAAAACGCAATCTATAATATGCTTTTTCAAAACCTCTTCAGGCTCGGTTATGGCGGTGAGATTAAACTGCTTTGATTTCAGATCGAGCTGGGTGCAGATGGTATACAGCTTATCCTCATGGGACGCGCAAAGCTCCGAAAGCCCCGAAGATCCGGCAAGCTCTGCCAAGCGTTTTGAAAACTCCTCTTTTGTATATATCATAACAACCTCAGAAAACCTTACCGGTAAGGGAAATAATAAGCTTAAGATCATCCGCGCCGCCTAAGCTTTGCGCCTTAGGTCCGTATGCCGCTTTATTTCTGCGCACCGCACCGCATTCCGTACATTTATGGATGATTATATAACCTTTTTTGCTGTCGGGCTCGCAGGATACAGGCTCCATAAGACCTCGGCACTCACTTGCCCGATCTCCCGGATTTTCATCCATGTGGCGGCTCCAAAGACAATAGGGGCAATGATTTCTGGAGGTATATCCCAGTGGTTTTACCTCTTTTTGGCAATGTCCGCATATAAATCCCGAATCATTTTTTGTAAATCTTTTGCTTTCCATAAAAACCCTTCTTCCCCCTATAGTGATCCTGCATAGTACTGCCTTACTTTGGAAATACTGAATATGTCCAAATCAAAGGGGGATATAAAAATGAAAAAAACAAATAAAAAGCTAATAGCTGTTTTCGCATCAGTTATAATCTGCACAGTCTGCCTCTCTGTTTCAGTTTCGGCAGCAACCAAAGGAAGCATGGGCAGAGACATTGAGGACGCCGTGAGTACGGCAAAGGATGCTGTAGAGGATATCGTTACGGATATCTCCGACGCCGTTGATCCCGACAATGGAAACGACAGCACGGGAATGGGCACCAACACCTCCAATACAACAAACGAAATGCCCTCGGACCGCGATACAGAAAATGATCGGGACACAGAAAACGGCCGCGACACCACAAATGACAGCAGCATGGGCGGCAACACAAACGGCAATGACAATAACTCTCAAAACAATGAAAATTCAAGTGGCGTTGAAGGAACACTCAATGAGGATGCAGACGATGCCAAAGGGATCAATCCCTGGGCAGTGGTTATAGCCATAATCGCAGTTATAGCGATCCTGATTCTTATTTTCGTGCTCATACCCAAGCGCAGATGATCATTTTCCCACACAAAAGCGAGCAAAAATACGTGAAACTATATCTTCGGTAACCCCGCGGCCATCAAGAAGCGAAAGCTCCGAAAGCGCACTCTCGCAAAGAGTGCAGACAGCATCCGTGGGATCCCCGATGACGAGCGCAGCACGGGCATCGGTGAGAAGAGCAATAACGTTCTCCACCGTTGCCTTATGGCGCGCCTCCCAAAGAACGGTATCCGTATCGGGAGATATGGAATCCGTGCTGTAAAGATTACTTATGGCCGAGTAAA
>SVQJ01000039.1 GCA_015065395.1 Oscillospiraceae bacterium | reverse complement strand
TAGTATAAGTGCAAATTTTAATAAGAATTAATTGTAAATTAACGAAAAGGAAGATATAAAAATGGCAATTCTTAAAATTGTAAAAGAGGGCGACAGCGTCCTTCGAGGAAAGTGCAGAGAGATAGCAGAGATCACCCCCCGTATACTCACTCTCCTTGATGATATGGCAGAAACGCTCCATAAAGCAGACGGGTGCGGCCTTGCAGCGCCTCAGGTGGGTGTGCGCCGCCGTATAGCCCTTGTAGAGGTTGAGGAGGGGGATCTTATCGAGCTTATAAACCCTGTGATCGTTGAAAAGAGCGGCCATCAAGAGGAGATAGAGGGATGCCTTTCGGTTCCCGGAAAGTGGGGCGTGACCAATCGTCCCATGAACGTCACCGTTAAAGCGATCAACAGAAACGGCGAGGAATTTACAGTTTCCGGAAGTGGCCTCAAGGCGAGAGCGCTTTGTCATGAAATAGATCATTTGGACGGCATACTTTTTGTAGATCACGCTCAGATGTTAGATCCCGATGAAATAGAGGTAGAATAATGAAGGTATTGTTTATGGGAACTCCCGATTTCGCGATGGTCTGCCTTGATGCATTGAAGAATGCAGGCCACGAGATCGTAGGAGTGGTAACTCAGCCTGATAAGCCTAAGGGAAGAAGCTATAAATTGACCCCTCCCCCCGTGAAGGTCTACGCTTCGGAGCATTCTCTGCCTGTTTACCAGCCTGTGACCTTGAAGGATGAAGCTTTTATGGAAGAGCTTTGCCGGATGGATCCCGATATCATTGTCGTTGCCGCATACGGTAAGATCCTTCCGAAATACATTCTTGATTATCCCAAGTACGGCTGTATCAATGCCCACGGCTCCGTTCTCCCCTATTACCGGGGTGCCGCGCCTATCCAGCGCGCCCTTATGAACGGAGAGAGCGAGACGGGTATCACCGTGCAGTATATGGCGGAGGGGATCGATACGGGAGATATTATCCTTATCGAAAAAACGCCCATTACCGAGAAGGATAATTTTGAAACTCTCCATGACCGCCTGGCAGACATTGCAGGCAGAGCCTTGGTAAAGGCGGTCACTATGCTAAAGGATGGCAGTGCCGCCCCCGAAAAGCAGGACGAAGCCCTTGCCACTTATGCAGAGAAAATAACAAAAGAGGATTGTATCATAGATTTTTCTGCCGTGCGTGAAAAGCTACTCTGCCGTATAAGAGGGCTTTCACCATTTCCTCTTGCAGTCACAAAAACACCCGACGGCAGACTTTTGAAGATAGTGGCGGCAGAGGCGGCAAGCGGCGCATCCGAGGCCGCTCCCGGAACTGTCACCGTCGTGGATAAGGACGGCTTTGAGGTAGTGTGTGCCGATGGCAAAAAGATAAGAATCAAGGAGGTTCTCCCCGAAGGAAAGGGAAGAATGTCTGCCGCCGATTTCGTGAGAGGCCGCCGTATCGAGGCGGGCGATAAGCTGAAATGGAAAGAGTAAATCCTGCAAGGGCCGCGGCATTCGCCTCTTTACTGAAAATGAAGGGCGGAAAGTATACGAATCTTGAAATAAATGCAACGCTGAACCGCTCTGATATGAGCGAGGAGGACAGAGGGCTTTATACCGCTCTTGTGTACGGCGTTGTTGAAAGAGCAATAACCCTCGATAAGATAATCAGCCGCTATTCCAGAACTCCCTTGGATAAAACAGATGAAGAGGCTCTTGTTGCTTTGCGATTGGGAATATATCAGCTCTCCTTTATGGACAGAGTGCCCGATCACGCCGCAGTGGATGAATCAGTCTCCCTTGCGGGTAAAAAAGCAAAGGGCTTTGTTAATGCCGTGCTGCGCTCTTTTATAAGAGACGGAAAAAGCGCTGCCTTTCCGAAAGAGGAGAGTATAGACTATCTTTCGGTAGCCTTTTCCGTTCCCGAAGAGCTGTGTCGGAGATTTATCGGATGGTATGGCTTTTCACAGACGGAAGAGATCTTCAAAGCCTTTTTGGAAAGAGAAAAAATAAGCCTTCGCGTCAATACCTTAAAAATATCCGTGAACGAGGCCGCAAAAATGCTTTTGGCTGAGATCTCCCCTGTTTGCGAAAACAGCATCACAGTGAATTCCTTTGAGGGAGTTTCTCAAGGTATTGAAAATGGGCTGTGGTTCGTGCAGGATACCGCAAGCACCCTGTGTTCACAGATCCTGGGTGCCCTCCCGGGGGAGACTGTTGTGGATACCTGCGCTTGTCCCGGCGGCAAAAGCTTTGCCGTTGCTGTGGGAATGGAGAATAAGGGAGAGCTGTTTTCCTTTGATCTTCATAAAAACAAGCTTTCTCTCATCGAAAAGGGAGCGAAAAAGCTGGGAATAAGCATTATAAAGACCGCAGAGAGAGATGCGAGAGAGCCGGATGCGCTTCTTTGCGGTAAAGCTGACAGGGTACTTTGCGATGCCCCCTGCTCAGGTCTCGGCGTCATAGGTAAAAAGCCCGATATTAAATACAAAGAGCTTTCAAGCGTGGACAGACTTCCCGATATCCAGTACGAGGTGCTCTGCGGTGCGTCAGAATACGTAAAAAGCGGCGGAACGTTGGTATATTCTACCTGCACGCTGAATCCCGAAGAAAATTTCGGCGTTTGCCGAAGATTTTTGGAATCCCACCCAAGCTTTTCTCTTGCACCCTTCAGCTGGGCAGGGGGCGAATGTCAAGGCTCTCTGACCTTGTTTCCCCATACCGATAAGACCGACGGATTCTATATTTGCAAAATGGTAAAGGAGTGAGCCAATGGAAAAAACAGATATCCTTTCATTAACTCTTGATGAGTGCCGCTCCCTTGCCGTTGAAATGGGAGAAAAGAAATTCCGCGGAGAACAGCTTTACTCGTGGATGCAGAAGGGAACGCCGCTCTCTGAAATGAATAATCTTCCGAAGGCCTTTCGTGAAAGGATTGAGGAAGAATGCGATTACCGCCTCCCCGAGATCGTGAAAAAACAGGTCTCCCAAAAGGACGGAACCGTAAAATACCTTATGCGTATGATCGACGGAGAGTGCGTTGAAAGCGTGTTTATGAGATATGAGCATGGTAATACGGTATGCGTTTCCTGTCAGGCAGGGTGCAGAATGGGCTGTAGATTCTGTGCATCCACCCTCAGAGGCAGGGCGAGAGATCTGACGGCAGGCGAGATTTTCGGTCAGATAGCAGTTATCGGAAGAGATACGGGGGAGCGAGTCGGCGGTATCGTTATGATGGGTATCGGCGAGCCGCTGGATAATTATGATAATACGGTTAAGTTTTTGCGCCTCGTTTCAGCAGAGGCAGGACTGAATATCGGCCTTCGCCATATTTCCGTCTCCACCTGCGGACTTATCCCGGGGATAAAAAGGCTTTCAAAGGAGGGCCTTCCCGTCACCCTTTCCATATCTCTCCATGCTTCAAATGATGAGAGAAGATCGTCTCTGATGCCTGTAAATAATAAATATCCCATAGAACCGCTTTTGGCAGCCTGCAGGGAGTATTTTGAAAAAACAGGGCGAAGGGTCTCCTTTGAGTATACTCTCATTTCCGGTGAGAATGACAGCGAGAGAGACGCAAAGGATCTTTCGGGGCTTTTGAAAAAGGGAATCAAGGGGCCCTGCCATATCAATCTTATAATGCTGAACCGTGTGGATGAAACAGGCTTTGAAGCGCCGGACAGAAAGGGAGCGGAGCGCTTTTGCCGCCTTCTTGAGGAAAACGGCATGAATGCCACCATCCGCCGCCGCCTGGGAAGCGATATTGATGCTTCCTGCGGTCAGCTGAGACTTAATAATATGGAAAATCAGTCTCAAAAAGCAGTAAAATAATGTGAAAATATTTGAAAAAGCTATTGACAAGTAAGGTCGGTAGTGCTATAATCCTAATGTTCACCAAAGACAGCAGGTTACGGTAAAAGCTAAAGCTTTCCTGCCGAGGAGACATGATATAAGATATATCTGCGTCTTTTCTCGATTTGGGGAAAGGCGCTTTTGTTTTTCCAGGCTGTCGGACAAATATTACAAGGAGGTATTTACAATGCCCAGTGAAAAGATCCTTGAACAGAAAAAAGCTGTTGTTGCTGATCTTTCTGATAAGATGAGCCGCGCTGCATCCGGCGTACTCGTTAAGTATCAGGGTATCACAGTTGCGGATGATACAAAGCTTCGTGCAGATCTCCGTAAGGCAGGCGTTGAGTATTCCGTTATCAAGAACTCCCTTATCGGCCGTGCTGCAGACATCGCAGGCTACGGTGCGCTTAAGAGCGAGCTTGAAGGCATGAACGCTCTCGCAATCAGCTATGATGATCCGATCGCTCCTGCAAAGATCCTCAAGGAATATGCAGATAAGATCGAGTCCTTTGAGCTTCGCGGCGGTTTCCTTGACGGTGCAGTAGTAGATGTTGCAACCGTTAAAGAGCTTGCAGAGATTCCCCCCAAGGAAGTTCTTCTCGCCAGAATGCTCGGTTCACTCCAGGGACCCCTTACAGGTCTCGCAGTTGCTCTCCAGGCTATCATTGATAAGGACGGAGAGGCAGCTCCCGCAGAGGAAGCTCCTGCAGAAGCAGAAGCACCTGCAGCTGAATAATTCAGCACGCGCAGCATAAGCTGCAAAAGAAAAATTAAAAAATTATCTAATTATTTGGAGGTACTTAAAATGGCATCCGAAAAGACCACTGCTATCCTTGAAGAAATCAAGGCTCTTACTATTCTTGAACTCGCAGATCTCGTTAAGGCTATCGAGGAAGAGTTCGGCGTATCCGCTGCTCCCGTTGCTGCAGTTGCAGTTGCAGGCGCTGCTGCTCCCGCTGCTGAGGAGAAGACTGAGTTCGACGTTGTTATGACCAGCTTCGGCGCTAAGAAGCTCGACGTAATCAAGGTTGTTCGTGAGCTCACAGGTCTCGGCCTTAAAGAGGCTAAGGAAATGGTTGAAGGCGTTCCTTCTAAGATCAAGGAAGGCGCTTCTAAGGAAGACGCTGAGGCTATCAAGACTAAGCTCGTTGCTGCAGGCGCAGAGGTTGAGCTTAAGTAATTTAGCTTTAACTAACATTCCCGAAGATCCGAGAATAACAAAAAGCTTGCAAAAGCCATCGCTTTTGCAAGCTTTTTTGTTGCTGCGCTTTTGCTTATCAAATTGCGGTCTGAAGGATGGATAAAGGAAAAATCCCTGCAAAAGAGCAAGCTTTTACAGGGATTTTATAATAATTCTATTCTTTAGCTTTGTTTATATCGCTGCGCTGAGCATCTTTTCGATAACAGCGGCCTTTACGCAGAGGCAGAGTATGCTGATAGCCATTTCAAGATCGGCAAAGGAGGGGTAGGTGGGAGCGATACGCAGGTGGCGGTCTCTGGGGTCGTTTCCGTAAGGGAAGGATGCTCCTGCCTTTGTAAGTGTAACGCCTGCGTCAGCGGCAAGGCGAAAAACTCTTTTTGCGCAGCCGTCGGGAACCGTAAGGTTTACAAAATAGCCGCCGCGAGGCTCGGTCCAGCTTGCAATACCGGAAAGATTAGCTCTGAAGGCGTTGATAACAGCCTCAAAACGGGGGCGGATGATATCAGCGTGGCGCTTCATGTGAGCGTGAACTCCGTCGGCATCCTTGAAGTACTTGACGTGGCGCATCTGGTTGATCTTGTCGAATCCGATGGTCTGGGCGGAGAGTATGGGCTTGATCTGAATGATATTGTTTTCGCTAGCCGCCATGATGGCAACGCCGCTGCCGGGGAAGGTGATCTTTGATGTTGAAGCAAAGTAGAAGACCTTATCCTCGTTGCCGGCCTTTTTGCTTTCCTCGAAAATATCCAAAAGCTCTACCTTTTCATCATATATCTCGTGAACTGCGTAAGCATTGTCCCAGAAAATACGGAAATCGGGGGCGGCTGTTTTGAGATTTGCAAAGCGGCGCACAGTTTCGTCGGAATAGGTATATCCCTCGGGATTTGAAAATTTGGGAACGCACCAGATTCCCTTGATGGAAGGATCTATGGCAACCAGCTTTTCAACAGCATCCATGTCGGGGCCGTCAGGTGTCATGTCAACGGGGATCATCTCAATACCCATAGCCTCACAGATAGCGAAATGACGGTCGTATCCGGGGCTGGGGCAAAGGAATTTTATGTGCCCCTGCATTCCCCAAGGCTTCTCGGAGCCGTAAACACCGAAGAGCATGGCGCGGGCAACGGTATCAAACATAATGTTAAGAGAGGAATTGCCCTCAACGATAAGATTTTTCTCGGGGATGTTGAGAAGCCGGGAAAAAAGACGCTTTGCCTCGGGCAGACCGTCCAGAATACCGTAGTTTCTGCAGTCAATACCGCTTTGTGACATACAGTCATCGCTTGTGGAAATAACGCCCAGCATCTCCTGGGAGATGTCAAGCTGCTCGGTACCGGGCTTGCCGCGGGTCAAATCAAGATTGAGCCCCTTTTCGCCGTATTCTGTAAGGGATGCGTATAAAATATTCAGCTCGCTTTCAAGCTCTTGTCTTGTCATGCTTTCGTATTTGTTCATTTCAGTTCTCCTAAAATGCGGGATTTGCAATTACAAATCCCGAAAAATTCATATTTTCCTCTAACAACCACAATATTATACATCCGATGAATCAAAAATGCAAGAGCATTTCAAAAAATATTGCATTTTTTTGTAAAAAAGATTTTTTTACATATTCTTGAAAACAGGCCGTAATGATGATAAAATATAGAAAAGCGAGGAGATGTTTCTATGATAATTATTTTGTTTATGATTTTTTTTGTGGTGGTGTTGAGTGCCTGGAACATAGCTACCCTATATTTTATATATTCCCACACCAATGCATTGGTGTGTAGAGGAGTGCTCACGGGTCTCAGCCTTGGAGGCGCCGCAGGTGCCTGTATAACTGCCGCCCATTTCTTTCTCTCCGTGCGTGCGTTCGACGTGAATGCAGAGGCAGTACAGGTGGTGGTTGATAATTTTCGGCTTTATCTGTCCATAGAATGCTCGTTTGCCGCTGTCGGAATCCTTGTTTGCCTGGTTTCTGCATTACTGAAGAATAAAATGAGCGCAATGGTTCCCGTAATAATGCCCCTGTGGTCCATCGTCAGCCTTTTTTGGACGTTTCTCATGGCGTCACTTTCCGGTGCTGAGTGGATAAATGTTTCCCTTTATATGACACTGTTCGGGTGCAGCATAGCTCTTTTGTGCATGGCTCCATTGCTTTTGGCGGCATTTGCAAGAGTGAAGTATCTCTCAGATGAAAAGCTCGTGGCAGAAGCGTTAAGGATCAAAAGGGAGAAAAGAGAGCGCATGAGCGAAGCGCGTGCGGCAAGGAAAAGGCTTAGAGAAAAGCAAAACAGGCTGAAGGGTAAGAGATAAACCGCTTGAATAAAATATGCAGGAGAGGCATGGGTGTACAGAGCACCGTGCCTTTTTTTGTAATATACATATATTCTCTTTATAATGAATAAATATACCTTATTTTTTGAAATCAACGAAAGTCAAAATTGCAAAATCTTCTTTTGAAAAGAGTGAAAAAAGGCAAAAATCGGGAAAATATGTGCAAATTCAACAAATTGACTTTTTTTCAAATTATATCGGTGATTGTCTAACAAGTTTTCCACCGGTTGTTGAAAACTTGTTGAAATCTCTGATTTTAGGGGGGTTTTTAGCCTAAAAAAACCAAAAAAACTGTTGAAAATATAGTTTTGGAGAAAAAAACAAAAAGAAAACTGAGAAAGAAATATAGAAAAAATGAAATTTCAAAAAAAAGACTTGACAAATTTTTATGCATTGGAACTAAAAAAATATCCGCCGCACCCCGACGGGGTCAGTGCGACGGACGTGGCGGATAAAATCCGCCGGCAATGATATTATATGCAAAAAAAGTGTTTGTGATACGAGGACTTAGAAATTTTTATTCTTGACACAGAGGCGCTTTGTATGATATACTTATAAGGTCGGCGATGGGATATGGTGTAACGGTAACACACGGGACTTTGACTCCCGCTTTGTAGGTTCGAGCCCTGCTATCCCAGCCAAAAAGAAACGACAATTTTCGACAGAAGATTGTCGTTTCTTTTTGTTCTTTTCGCTCTTCTCTCTTCTCTCGAATTGTCGTTTCCAGTGAAAAGATAAGAGAGAAAAGGTAGCTTTGCGGAGCAATATTTCATTCAATTTTTTACATTGGGAACAAAATCGCTAAGCATTTATGTGTTTTTTTGGTTTGAAGAAATCGGAAAACTCGGAGATAATATGGTAAACGGCTACGGTGTTGATCCGATCATGTGCAGTGAAACAAATTCCTTTGGCGATTTTTTAAGACTTATAAGCTTTTTGCACATATTTATACAGTTTGAAAATAATCGGTGAACTGAAGGTCTTATGATTGACAACCGGTTGAAATGATTATATAATTAAGTTAATTTCGAAAGAAATTGACTAACAGGAGAAAAACCATGGAAAATAAAGAATATATTATCGTTGACAGCGTGGAAAAACTTGAAGAGGCGATCGCAAAGGTGCGTGAAGCGCAAAGAATATTCGCAACCTATTCTCAGGAGCAGGTTGATAAGATATTTCTCTGTGCCGCGAGTGCCGCAAATAAGGCACGTATTCCTCTTGCCAAAATGGCTGTTGAAGAAACAGGCATGGGTATCGTGGAGGATAAGGTGATCAAGAATCACTACGCTTCAGAATACATATACAACGCATACAAGGATACCAAGACCTGCGGAATTATAGAAGAGGATACCGCCTACGGCATAAAGAGGATAGCGGAGCCTATCGGCGTTATCGGTGCGGTCATCCCCACCACTAACCCCACCTCCACCGCAATATTCAAGACCCTTATCTCTCTTAAGACCCGTAACGGTATTATTATCAGTCCCCATCCCAGAGCAAAGAACTCAACCATTGCCGCGGCAAAGATCGTGCTTGAAGCTGCAGTTGCGGCAGGTGCACCCGAAGGGATCATTGCATGGATCGATGTTCCCAGCCTTGATATGACCAATCTCGTTATGAAGGAATCCGATCTTATCCTGGCAACGGGAGGTCCCGGAATGGTAAAGGCTGCTTATTCCAGCGGAAAGCCCGCTCTCGGCGTTGGTGCAGGAAATACCCCGGCAATAATAGACGACAGCGCAGATATTCTTCTGGCCGTCAATTCTATCATTCATTCAAAGACCTTTGATAACGGTATGATCTGCGCTTCGGAGCAGTCGTGTATCGTCCTTGCGGGCGTGTACGATAAGGTCAAGGCTGAGTTTGCAAAAAGAGGCTGCTATTTCTTGAACGAAGAGGAGCTTGATAAGGTCAGAAGGACTATTATCATAAACGGCTCTCTTAATGCAAGAATAGTTGGTCAGAAGGCTCATACCATTGCGTCGCTTTCGGGCGTTTCTGTGCCCGAGGGTACGAAAATTCTTATCGGAGAGGTTGAAAGCGTGCTTCTGAGCGAGGAATTTGCTCACGAAAAGCTTTCCCCCGTTCTTGCAATGTATAGGGCATCGGATCTTTCTGATGCTTATGCAAAGGCTGAGCAGCTTGTGGCTGACGGTGGATTTGGTCATACGTCCTCTATCTATCTGGATGCCGTTGCAAAGAAGGATGTTATCGATGAGTTTTCTGCCCGTATGAAAACCTGCCGTATCCTCGTTAATACTCCCTCATCCCACGGCGGTATCGGAGATCTTTATAATTTCAAGCTTGCCCCCTCCCTTACCTTGGGCTGCGGCTCGTGGGGCGGCAACTCCGTATCCGAAAACGTAGGTGTTAAGCACCTTCTGAATATCAAGACCGTGGCAGAAAGGAGAGAGAATATGCTTTGGTTCAGAGCACCTGAAAAGATTTATATTAAAAAAGGCTGTCTGCCCGTAGCTCTTGATGAGCTTAAGAGCGTTATGGGTAAGAAGAGAGCGTTTATCGTTACTGACAGCTTCCTTTATAAAAACGGCTATACAAAGCCTATAGCTGATAAGCTTGACAGCATGGGTATCGTTCATACCACATTCTTTGAGGTTGAGCCCGATCCCACCCTTGCAAGTGCGAAGGCCGGTGCCGCGCAGATGCAGGCGTTCTGTCCCGATTGCATTATCGCCCTCGGCGGCGGTTCTGCTATGGATGCGGCCAAGATCATGTGGGTGCTTTATGAGCATCCCGAGGCTGACTTTATGGATATGGCGATGCGCTTTATCGATATAAGGAAGAGAGTTTATACCTTCCCCAAAATGGGAGAAAAGGCGTATTTTATCGCCATCCCTACCTCCGCTGGAACGGGAAGCGAGGTCACACCCTTTGCTGTTATCACCGATGAGAGTACCGGAGTAAAATACCCTCTTGCTGATTATGAGCTTCTTCCCAATATGGCGATAATCGATACGGATTTCCACATGTCTGCCCCCAAGGGCCTGACCGCCGCTTCCGGTATCGATGCAGTGACCCATGCAGTTGAGGCTTATGCTTCAATGCTTGCCACCGATTATACCGACGGACTTGCACTTCGGGCGCTTAAGATAATATTTGAGTATCTCCCCCGTGCTTATGAAAACGGAAGCGTGGATACAGAGGCAAGAGAAAAGATGGCAAATGCGGCAACCATGGCAGGAATGGCGTTTGCAAACGCATTCCTCGGAGTTTGTCACTCTATGGCTCATAAGCTGGGCGCCTTCCACCATCTGCCCCACGGCGTTGCTAACGCTCTCCTTATCGAGGAGGTCATCCGCTTCAATTCAAGCGATGCTCCCGTAAAAATGGGAACATTCTCACAGTACGATCATCCTTATACCAAGAAGAGATATGCAGAGATCGCAGAGTACCTCGGTGTGGGAGGAAACGGCGATGATGAAAAGCTTGAAAACCTTATCTCTGCAATAAATCAGCTTAAGGCAAAGGTTGGTATCAAGGAAAGCATCAGGGATTACGGAATAGATGAAAACGATTTCCTTTCCCGTCTTGATGAAATGACCGAGCAGGCCTTTGATGACCAGTGCACAGGCGCAAACCCCCGTTATCCCCTTATGAGCGAGATCCGACAGATGTATCTTAACGCATATTACGCAAAGCATTTCGAAGAGCCCGAAATGCCTGTATAATGGAGGTATTTATGAAATTTGATAATATTATTTCTCAGAGAAAGAATAAGACCGTATATAGAGACGGCAAAAAGTGTATAAAGCTCTTTGATGAGAATTATTCCAAGGCAGACGTTCTTAACGAGGCTCTTAATCAGGCCCGTATAGAGGACACCGGACTGAATATTCCGAAGATCCATGAGGTCACCACGGTCAAGGGCAAGTGGGCGATAGTTTACGATTATATCGAAGGCAAGACCCTTTCCCAGCTTATGGCTGAGAACCCCGAAAGGATTGACGAGTATCTTGAGCTTTTCGTCGATCTCCAGCTTGAAATGCATACAAAAACATCCCCCCTCCTTAATAAGCTTAAGGATAAGATGAACCGCAAGATCAGCGAGACGAGCCTTGATGCCACAACGAAGTATGAGCTGCATACCCGTCTTGAGGGGATGCCCAAGCATAAAAAGGTTTGCCACGGAG
>SVQJ01000238.1 GCA_015065395.1 Oscillospiraceae bacterium | reverse complement strand
AGTCGATAACCTCTTCTGCTACGTCGCAGAAGGAGCCCATAGCGATGATAACTCTGTCAGCATCGGGAGCACCGTAGTAGTTGAAGAGCTTGTAATCAGTACCGATCTTGGCATTTACCTTGTCCATGTACTTCTCAACGATTGCAGGAACTGCATCGTAGTAGGGGTTACAAGCTTCTCTGTGCTGGAAGAAGATATCGCCGTTTTCAGCAGAACCGCGGAGAACGGGATGCTCAGGGTTGAGTGCTCTCTTTCTGAAGCCTGCGAGAGCGTCCATATCAACCATTTCCTTGAGATCATCATAATCCCAAGCTTCGATCTTCTGGATCTCGTGGGAGGTACGGAAACCGTCGAAGAAGTTGAGGAAAGGAACTCTGGATTCAATGGTAGCAAGGTGACAAACAGCACCAAGGTCCATTACCTCCTGAGGGTTAGATTCTGCCATCATAGCAAAGCCGGTCTGACGGCAAGCATAAACGTCAGAGTGGTCACCAAAGATGTTCAGCGCGTGAGAAGCAACCGCACGTGCAGAAACATGGATAACGCAAGGGAGAAGCTCACCTGCGATCTTGTACATATTGGGGATCATAAGAAGCAGACCCTGTGAAGCAGTGTAGGTGGTTGTGAGAGCACCTGCTGCGAGAGAGCCGTGAACCGCACCTGCGGCACCTGCCTCGGACTGCATCTCCATTACCTTAACATTTTCACCGAAAATGTTTTTTGCAGGCTCGCCGAAGATATTTTTATCTGTAGCGGACCAGGTGTCGGTTACCTCTGCCATGGGAGAGGAAGGGGTAATGGGGTAGATTGCGGCAACTTCCGTAAACGCATAAGAGGCATGCGCCGCGGCGGTGTTACCGTCCATGGAAACTTTTCTTCTTGCCATGAAAATTCCTCCTGAATATATTGAAATTTTTTTGAAAAACTATAAATTAGGCATTTTCATACCTAATAGAAATTATACTACTATTTTTTCTTTTTGTAAAGGAGCTTTTTTCGAAAAAGAGCAAAAAAACTGCACAAAAAGCCGAAAATACATGGGAGTATTGACAAAACTGTGTTATGCCGGAAAAAAACACAAAAAACATTACAAAAAACTTTAAGCAAGGGTATTGGTGAACAGTGCAGTGCAAGAGGAACAATACTCTAAAAAAGATGACGCACACAAATGATCTCGTTCACTTGTGTGCGTCATCTTTTTCAAGGCATTTTTGCTTTTTCGCTGTTTTTGTCTTTTGCAAATAAGAACTTAAATGAATATCAATTATCTCTCATTCTTGAGATGATCTGTAAGATCTGCAGGAAGAGATTTACTATATCCAGATAAAGATCAACAGCGCTGTCTACCGCGTTGTCTACGGTTTTGGGATAGCTTTGAGCCTTGAACCAGTCATATCCGATATAGAGGGAGAATATCACAACAAAGAGCCAATTAAATATCGTACCGCCGTAACCGAGGAACATTGCCACCACCTGTGCCAAAAGGCCGATAAGCAGGGAGAAGAAGAGAACTCTTCCCAGTCCTGCGAAAAAGCGGGGATAAGCAACGGAAAGCCCAACCATTATGGCAACAACGACCGCGGTGACAAGGATAGCGGCGATAATGTCCTTGATATAATAGAAGGGGAGAGATGTGGATAGCAGGGCACCGATGGGAACAACTATCATATTATAGCCGAGGAAGCTGATAAAGGGATTGGAGCTTGAAGCTGTTATAACAGAGCCTGCGATGCAGAGAACAAAATATCCTATAAGGAATACCCAAGGATTCATTTTAGCAAAAATATCCTGGCAGGAAATAACGATTATGGCATTAACGATGAAGCCATACAGAATGCAGCCGCCGATGATGAAATTATAGGCTCTGTCGGATACAGAATCGGGTAAGCCGCTCATCATACGCTTGGCTTTTCTTTCGTTAGAAGAAAACATAGAGACCTCCGAAAAATACTTGGTATTTATTTATACCGTTTGCAAGATTATTATACCAACCCTCGTATGCTTTGTAAACGGAAATTTGTAAATATTTATTTTCAAAGTTTCAGAAAGCAAAACAATTAAAAAATATTTAGAAAAAAGTTAAAAAAGGTATTGATTTTTATTTTTTGCTGTGATATAATTACTGAGCGATTTGAGGATCGCAGGTTTACTGTGAGCAGTAAGCTACGGAAAGGTGGCTGAGCTGGTCTAAGGCGCACGACTGGAAATCGTGTAACGGCTAATACCCGTTCGAGGGTTCGAATCCCTCCCTTTCCGCCAAATAAGGAACAGTAGATTGATACAATCGTATCGACCTGCTGTTTTCTTTTTATCGTTAAAAATTAGCCGAAAGTCCTTGATTTACAAGGGCTTTTTTGCTTTTGTGGTGCATTTCGGTGTTGGCGACATCAATATTCCGTGTCTTGGAAACCTTAAAATATAGAAAAGCACTACTCCCCGTCAAGGTGTAGTGCTTTTCTATCGTTAAAAGACCGCTATTCGTTAAATTACTGATATTGAAATCACACTTTCGTTTCGTATTTTCTATTATTATTCTCAAAACAAATAAAGCTAATTGTTGAC
>SVQJ01000038.1 GCA_015065395.1 Oscillospiraceae bacterium | reverse complement strand
ATGCTCCTTTTTTCCATTCATCAAAATTCATAAATGAAACCGCCTTTCTTATGAATTTTCGTGGGTAATATGAAAATGATTATACAGCGCCGATTTTTTTCTGGTGCTCAAGTCGGAACTGTCTATCATGTTTTTGATTTCTTCCGGAGTATAATCGGAAAGATAATTTGCGACTTCGCTCAATGTGTCAAACGAGCTAAGGGGCCGCGAATACTGCCTTAGGTATTCCATACTTTGCTCGTAACTGATCTCTCCATTGTTGTATGCGTTGTAAATATATCTTGCAGCTTTGTCGTAGTCTTTTGATGAAAAAGCCTTTTCTATCGAATTCATTGTTGCCGAAGAAAGCCCTTTTTCGCTTTCGTCCTCTGCTCCATTGGAAGCAGAGCTGTAAGCCGCCGCCATATCTGCAGCATACTGTGAGCGCAAAGTGCTTGTATTGTAGCCCATCCTGTCAAGGGCGTCGTAGTCACCGAGAGCAATAAGAAGCTCGATCTCCCGGGCTTTCTTATCGTCCTCATATTGAGATTCGGCAGTGGCGCGGTCAAGCTCGTTGTTCCAATCCTCCCGGGCAATGCCGAGGCGGTTCCAATAATCCTCCTTCGCACTTTCGTGTTCGCTCTGAAGAATAGAATAACGGTCTCCGAGCGCCGCAGTCTCTGCATCGTAGCGCGCCCGTGCCAGCTCCTCAAACTCAGGTATCATCTCATTGGCATCCTGCATATAATCGTTGAAAGCCTGCTGTCCCGCACTCTGAGCGAAAGAGTTTGCATAGCCTCCCGTAAGAACTGCCGCCTGTCCCATGGTGTCTCTCATTGCCATCCTGCCGCTTCGCTTTGCCGTGTCAAGATACTGCTGAAAGCGCGCATCCGTGTTGTGGTCGTATGAAAAGCGCTGACGGTTCAAAAGCTTTTCTCGCACGTCGCGAAGAAGATCAGATTCCGTAGGCACCCCGCCAACCGTGTCCTGAAGATACTGCTGCATTGCCTTAAGTCTCGGATTATCAGCTGAAGCAGGAGTGCTGTTTTTTGAAGCCGGGGCTTTATATCCCGAAACGGGGAGAGAGCCGCCGCCGGAGGTCGTGCCGGCAGCGCTTTTTTTCTTTTCAAGCTCATCGAGCATTTTTGTAGCCATCTGTTATTTCCTCCTTTTTATTTTTGTCAGAAGCGTTTGAGCTTCTGTTCATCATTTCGCATAGCTCCAAAGCCCAGTCGTAAAGATCCTTCGGGCTGTCGCTCTTTGGCTTTTTATAAAACATTTCTTCCTCCTTGACTGATCTCGCGGTATATGTAAAAGATCTTCACGTTGCCGTATCCTTCAAACCTCAGACGTATGCGGTCACATCTTCGGGGGATCTGCAATAGTATGAAAGTGCTCATGCCATCCCCGTGATATTCTCCGAGGCTTTCCCATTCGCCGCCGTCATAGGAAATGTACGGCCTTAGATATGCGCCGAAGGCAATCTCTGCGCGTAAAGCAATTTTCGAAAAGTGCTTCCTGAAGGGGTCAGTCAACCCCCACTCACCCGTGGTCGCTTCAAATTCAACGTCTCCGTCACCGCCTGCGGCAGTAATAATGTCGCCCCCCGTGAGCATATAAAGCTCCGTCTTGTGGCGCAGAAATTGGCAAACTTCAAGCTCATCCTCTCGGTGCCAAAGGCCGTAACGCGCATCAAACACAAAAAGATGCACGTTATCCGAGCTGTCAAGGCAAGAAAGATAGTATTTAGAGCCGATAGAGCCCGCAACACCGCTTTTGTATTTCTCGTTTCCAAGCGCATCGGAAACCTTCTGCGGAACAGATCCGTTATATGCCATAACGCCGTCATCGGAAAGATAGTAAAGAACCTCATCGCAAATAGCAAGAGACTTGTCCGAGCCCGCCTGAACACCACGGTAATTGTAGGAAGCGAGCTGGAAGGAGGAGGGAGCGGAGCCGTAAACGCGAATTATTGTGTTCTCTTTGAAGAATACGGGGTATCCGTCATATTGTATAGCCCCCGTGAAAGGGCCGTCAGCACCAACGGTAGCAGTCCACGAATCCGTGGATATCCCCTCGTAGCGGTACCAGTTGGTAGGATCTTCCAGAGCCGATGCATAAATCTCGTTTATAACCTTTCCGTCCTCGCCGATGCCGTAAAAGCATCCCCAGAGGCGGTTGCCCGATTCAATAACAAAGTCCATTTTCGGCACACTTCTCTTGATAGTCACCGAGCTTCCCGCTTCCTTGAGCTGAACAGATATAATGTCATCCACAATGCCGTTCAGGATAAGTCCCCTGGGGCTTGTAGCGGCGATATTATAGCTTCCATCGTGTTCCTCCGATATTCCGTCGATCTTGACAGTGTCCCCTTCCTTAAAGCCCTCAAAAGGCTCAAAAGCGGGATTCCCCTGCAGATCCTTCTGCGCTTCTCCGTTTCTCTTGATCTCAAGAACAGAGGAAAGCTCCCCCGCTCCCGCCGTGGAAAAGGAAAGAAGTATGTAATTTGTAGTGTACGCCACCCATTCGCCGTAGGCCGAATTCCAAACGTACTTGCCGCCTGTTGCCTTGTCCCACCAAACCGTACCGCCTGCAGGATTGTCGGGCTTCTCATATACCACAATGTAAGCATCCTTCGGGAATACCGTAACCACGTCCCCGTCTGTCTGTATCTTGTCGCCAACGGAAATGTTGCTTATTATCCATTGCCTTGCCACACCGTGTCCCGTGAGAGCAAAAGCCGCCTCATTATCAGTAAGAGAGATGGTCTCAGCAGTCCAGTCGCGTATTTCTTTAACGATACCGTCCGCTGATATGTAGGCAGTGCATCCGTATGCGTTAACCGCAAGGCCGCCCGTCTTAACGATTATAAGCTGGTCTTTTTTTCGCATAATGGAGGTATCCTCCGCTGAATATATACCGTCAGCTTTTCTTGAGCTCCTTGCACCGTCTCCCGTCTTGCCCTCGCTGTCGCAGGGCTCCATCTTGAATATAACCGAAGGAGAAAGCATCTCCGCATCCTTTTCAGCAATTCTCACAGCCTCTATCTCGTTTTTGAGAGGGCCGCTCTCGCCGCCTGCATAGCAAGCTCTGCGATACCCTTGGGGGAACGCGTAAACGTATCCCGCCTGTGCGATAAGTGTGGTACCGTCAGCCTCTCCGCCTATGGTAACGGAGCTCATAACCTCGCCGCCTTCACGATCCCTGAAGGATAGAACGGCACCGCCCTCACTATTCTCAACGAGAGCGAAAACGTCCTCGCGGATCGCTCCCTCCTGCACGTCATCACGCGTAGTGTAAGTGTTGCATATCTGCATCGCCGCAGCCCCGGAAATGCCCGTACTGCCCCTTGCCGCCCTGGGCGAGAGCAAAGGGTAAGCATCGGAGCTCATATTTTTCATCTCGGAAAAGTAATTCTCCGCAATAACCGCGCCCTTGTCCAGTCCCCCGAAAGAGGAGATCATTTCCGTGTCCTTTGATATTCTTTCAAGCTTTGAAACGATCATATCCCACCTCAGTATTTGAAGCTCGTTCCCAAGGGCATATTCTGTCTTATGTGATCCCTTCGGAAGCTGTCAAGAGCTGTGGCATATAGCTCTGCAAAATTGTTGTATCTTTCGTAATCGCCAACGTTCAGATAGATCTTCGAAAGAAGCCAGTATCGGTAAACGTCTGCGTATTCTTCGGAAATCATAAGAGAGGAGTCCTCGTCCTCAATAGGTGAGAAGGCGGGAGCATTTTCATAATTTGAAACCGTCTCGCGGTATATGCGCGCTTCAAGCTCCGAAAGCATCCTTATAAGCTGATCGTCGTTAACGGATGCATCGAGGCATATCTCCCTCACCTGTGCAATAATGTTTCTAACTTTCATATTTTCTCCTTAAAAGGTAATCGGGAGAAGCCCTCCGCTCCCCCCGATCCTTGGGCATATAGTATTTTTGATGTATCAGCTCAAAGCCTTTTCAGCCTTAAGATAGATCTCCTTCTGCTCGCGGGCATATTTAACTGCCTTGAGCTTCTGATTGTCGCTTCTGCGGATAGTGTTTAATACCTTTCTGGGTATCTCCGCTTCCTTGCCGCGAGGGAGCTGATAGGGAACACCCTTGTGGATAACGATAAGATCGTTTTCAAGAACACCGGGCACAATAGGAGGAGTGTACTTGACCTTTTCGTTGAAATAGTCGCTCGATGCAGCACTCTCGCCCTGCTGGCTTTCCTTTTCTGAAAGGATCTTTTCAAGCTCTGCCGCCTGTGCCTTTGCCTCGTCTGCCTCAGCGTTTGCAGCCTTTGCCTCTGCTTTCGCTTTTTCAAGCTCCTTAGTGAGCTGTTCAATGGTTTTCTCTGCCATGATATCTTCTCCTTTTTATCAGTTTTCTTCGTCGGTGTCGCTGAAGGAGGAAGCGCAGATGAAGTCGATCATTCTCTCCTCATAGAGAATGCCCGCACCGTGCATTGCCTTCCAGCCTGCAGTGGAGAACTGCTCAAGAGGGCCGCCCACTTCCTTGGGAGACTTGATAATGGTTCTGAGCCCCATGGATTCGGGCTTAACCGTCGCCCACGCATCGTGTCCAAAGAATATGCAGTGGTAAACTGCAATGCCCTGGGAGTTCTTTTCGATCTTCGCCTCGGTGGATTCAAGGAAGCGAACACCGTGAAGCTCACCGATCTCACCGTTGAAGATCTCCTTCACAGCAGAATACTTGTGCGCTTCGATCCAGCCGCTGTCCTGGCGAAGATCGTGGGCAACGGAAGGATGGACGATGCAGAGATAGCTGCCCTGCTCCTTAGGAGTGTTGAACTTCTTGAGAATGGTAGCAGCCTTTGCAACGTGTGCGGCAGTCATCTTGTCGCTTCCGGTGAGGGCATCCATATCCTCAATATCGCCGGGGTAATCAACGTTCGTGCCGGCGCAAACGATATCTCTTGTGAGAGTATCCATGGAGAGATTTGCCTGAGCCGCGTGCTCGTTAACAGTCTCTGCAAGGATGGGGTCAACAGCAGCCCAGTTAAGCTGATCGGTGATAGCGGTATAATCGCCGTACTGATCAACGCTGATCGTCCTCTTCTCGATCTTCAGGCTGTTGCCCTGGGGGATCTTGCCCTCAACGAGAGGAGTAAGAACCTTGCCAAAGGTCTCCATTCTGCGAACCTCAACGGTCTTGCCATTGCCGGCAGGAAGAACGAGAGTTTTTCCGAACTGGTTGAATACAGTGTTGGGTCTGACGTTTTCGAGAAGCTGAGTGTTATAAAACGCCTTCATCTCGTCGGTGAGGCCCTCACTTGTAGTGGTGTTCTGAGGCGCAACACCGTAGGTACCTGCCTCAGGAGTAACAACATCGCCCGCAAAGAGCTGGATGTTGAACATGAGCATCATAAGATTTGTAATGGTTTTCATTCTTTTTTCCTTTCCCGCAGTGCTATCTGAAGGTAATGGGAATACCTCTGGTAGCCTGAGCTATGTAATCATCTATCTCCTTTTTGGAGAGTCGTGAAGGATCAACCTTCACTTCTGCGGGAGAACCTGCGCTAACAGCGGCCTCCCGGGGCGCATTTGCGCTTCCCGAGCGTATGGCATTTGTTGTCTTTGCAACAGCATCCTCAGCGGCCTTCGCTGTAGCATTTGCAACGATATCGTCGTGATGAGCAAGCTTGTAGGCTTCAAGGATCGTAAAGTGAGGCTCGGATGCATACCTTGCAAAAAGCTTGTTTTGGGCCATCTCGGCCTTAAGATCGAAGGCAGGATCAAACTGCTCGCGAATGGATTGAACATCCCCCGCAACCTGCTTGTACTGCTTGCGAATCTCGTTAAGCTCTCTTTCCTCAGCTTCGGCAGCCTTCAGGCGTTCATTTTCAGCCTTGGTGTCCTCAACCTCTCGTCGAGCATTGTATAAAGCCTCCTCAACCTCTTCGGTGGTGCCGTTTGCCATGGCCCTCTCCCTGAAGAGAGATCTGTCGGCATCACCCTTTTCCTTGAGAGCCTTGTAATCACCGGGCTTTAAGCCGTGGCGGTAAAGCTCACGGTCAAGATAAGGCTTCAAAGCTTCAAACTCTTCGTTTTGAGCTTTGAGCTTTGCTGTCCTCTTCGCAACCGCATCCTTTGAGTATCGCTTTGCATATTCCTTGGCATCAGCATCGATTTCTTCGCGGTAAAGCTCGCGTACCTGTTCCCAGGGCAAGCGTTCTCCCTGCATACCGCCACCTGTTCCTGTGTCCGCCCCCTGTGCGGCTGTGTCGGCTGCATTTGACTGCATGGCAGGCGCAGTCGCTCCCGTGTCAGCGGCGGCCTGACCTCCCGCACCCGAAGAAGGGGCGGCGCCCGAAGCACCTTCAGCATCTGCGAACAGCTGAAGATTAAAAAATTTCAAAAGCATAATAATCCTTTCCGGGATATACCCGTCGCATCTGCGCCTTAAGGGCGCGAATCTGTATGTAGCTCGTCCTCTTGCCTGAGAACGGTAATACCAACGTTTTTCGGGAACTGCTCACAAAGGGCGTCAAGCCCGCATAAGCAGAACCAGAAGAGAAGGGAAATATCCCTCTCGTATTCCTTTTTCGGCACGGCAGAGATCTCGATCAGAGCGCTCTCCTCGTCGATCATAATTGTCGGCTCTCTTTCAAGAGCCATGCTGTAGCCGATGATGCAAAAGGCCAAAGTTTCTATAAGTGTAGAAACTGCAGAGCAGATAATATCATTTCCGTGAGTGCCGTATCCTGCGTGGCCACGAGCCTTTATGTGAAAGCGCTCAGGGCAGTATTCAATCTTTATCATCCCGGCTGCGACCTCTCCTGCGCCTCATCGCGCACTCGTTCCAAGCGGCTTTCGGCGGAGCTTTTGCCGGAGCTCTTCAAGGTCGGCGCACTCTCTCTCGGCATCCCGCTTTCAATGGCCATGGCTATCTCCTCTGCAAGAGCAGGGTCGTATTCCGTTGCCAGATCAAGAGCGAGCTGCTGATACTGAAGCAGCCTGTCGTTAAGAGTGCCGTTTTCGGCCACCTTGGCCATGATTCTCTCCTTGCCTTCGAAATCCATGAGAGAGAGAAGCTGCATGGCGGCAGGTGCATTCTGTGGCTGAAGTATGCCCATGCCGTAAAGGCTCATCATAAGCTCGTTGCGCTCGATCTTCTTATAGGGCGAAGCCTTCTCGGCGGTAACGATAATGTCAAATTCGGGGCGGCGAAGGCCAACGCTTGTCCCCCCTGCAACAGTCTGATCCTGGCCGCGGAGAAGAGCATTGGTGTATTCAATGTACTCAGCCTGCCCACTGTCCCCGGTGATTCTGAAATAACGCTTCGAATCATACTTCTCGCGCATGAGCTCGATTGTGAGATATATAACTTTTTCAAAAGCGTGATATGTACCGCTAATTGCATCTCTGGAAAGCTTAGAGCCGGATTCCTGCATTGCGGCAATGCCGCTTGCGGCCGTCACTCCGCTAACCGTTCCGCCGTTATTAACGTCACGGTTTCCCGTGCATTCCTTGAGGAGCGCGATCTTTGATTCCATAAAGGCAAGATAATTTCCCTGCAGGGGCTTGTAATCAACGGGCTTTATGTCCGTGCTCTGTCCTTCGAAGTGAACGATCTCTCGGGAAAGATCCGCAAATTCCTTTTCATTGATTCCGCCGCCCATCTTTGAAAGATACCTGGGCTTAACTCCCCATTTCGTATTTTTAACGATGCACTCGGAGAGCTCGTCTATGATGGTCTGATCTCCCTTGCCGATGTCTATATATCCGAAGCCGAACCAAGTTCCCTTTATCCTGTGAAGGGTATCGGGCTCAAAGGGATATCGGCCGTGAGCGTAAAGATAGGGAAGTCCCGCATTCTCTGTAGAGTAAAGTAGCGTGTCCCCAACGAACTTTGCAAAATGAAGAACGTCCTGCCCTCCGATTCGCTTCTTGTAATACCAGTCAACAACAAGGCTCATGTTGCTCGTGTCAACGGAATCCTCGTATATGTACTTGGAAACGTTCTTATCAAGGGAGAGCGTCTTGTCTTTGAGAATGTCGGGGTATTGATTTTTTAGAGTCTCATTGTCAACAAGATCGCAAAGGAAAACGTTTGAGCTCTTTTGAAGATCCGTCTTGCCGGGCTCCCAGAAGAGCATAAGAGGATCTATGGATTTATAAACTATGTCTCCGATGCCGCCGTGAAGGTCGGGATCCCAGAATACTCCGTATATTCCGCAGCCCTGCTTGAGCTTCTCAAGAGAGCACTCGTCATAAGCCTCGCGAAATCCGCCCTGGCGAAGAACGCAGGGAATAACGTCGGAGAGAAGCTTTGCCTCCTCCTCGTCGTCTGCCATGCGGGGGAGAACGTTCGGGGAAGGGTATCCGTCCATAAAATCCGCATGCTTTGATGCAATGCAGTTCCAGAGAACGGCAGTAGCACTCGGCCTTCCTGCTGTATTGTCCTTTTTGTGAGTTTCCCATTGCTTCAGCTTCCAGAACTGCTCGTTTTCAACGATGCGAGCCTCAAGCTTTGCTTTTCCCGATTTATATTTTTCAAGAAGCTCGGCGGCCCTGCGAACCGAGAGCTTGTCAATGGGCGGCCTCGCCTGCATCTGAGGAGCTGAGGGAGCTGTCCCTCTCACACCTTCGGGCATATTGCCCCTTTTGAATAAATTTCTTATGCCAAAATTCATATTCTGCCTTTCTTATACCTTGAAGGAACTCCGAACTGTCTCTAATTGGAAAACCTCACTTCAAAAGATCCAAAGGATCGGAGAAAACGCTGAACTCAGGAGCCTTAACGGGCATCCTCGGAGCCACGGGATGGCTCATGCAAAAATATCGCCATTCGTCGGCCGCGTGATCCTCTCCGTCCGTGTCAAGATCCTCAATGTGCTTTTCTGAGAACACCAGGGAAGGGATAGTTCTTATAAAATCCTTGCAGTTCTTGAATACGTACATACGTGCGTACCCCTGCTCGTTGAATTGCAACCTGTAATGGCATTGCATCCATCCGGGAATTCGGTCGTTTATTCCCGGCTCAAAAAAAACGTGATTTCGCTCTGCCATCTCAGCTACGCTCACTCCGCGTGAGCCGTCCCAAATAGATGGGTCTGCAACGCCGTAGATCTTGCGCCCCTTGAACCATGGATGTTCATTTTCAATACGGTTTATCTCGCGAAATTGATCCTCAGGGTTCATTTCAAGACCCTTGTTAGGAGTGCCGTCCGAGCCGTACCACTCCATAATTCGGTAAAATGTGCCGTCTGGAGTGATAGCCCACCATCCGCAGGAGAAGGGCTTTTCGTAACCGAAGTCGTATGAACGGTAAATGCGCACGTTTGCACTTGATATATCGAACGGCTCGCAAACGTGTGTCCATCGGCGGTCAATATAATGCGAAGGATCGTTTCTCCATTCTGAGAAAAACTGTCCCGAATAGCTGTCCCAGCTTCCGTCAAGAAGAGCAGCCCTTTCCGCCGCTGGCATGGAAGCAAGCCTTGCAAGATATGTAGGATCGTTTTTTAAGAGCGCCTTGTTGTCATATACCTTTGCGGGTATGAATACTCTTGAGCGGCGCTTAGTCACCCGTCCTTCGTCGGGATCGTCATAAGTAACCGTTTCCCATGTTGTTTTTTCCGGTTCTCCCGCTGTAACAAATCTCTCTTTAACCCATCCGTGACCAACGCCGCCGGGGTTCGCCGTAGATCTTATATAGCATCGTGTGCCGGGGCCGTTGGGACGGTTTCGGGAAACGAGATATATGTACTCGTCGTATGTGAAGTGCGTAAGCTCGTCAAAGGCTATAAAGTCGTAAGCCTGTCCCTGGTAGTTCAGCTTGTCCTTTGAGTGATTCATAGAACCGAATATGATCTTAGCCCCCGAAGGGAAGGTCCAAGTGTGCTTTGAATCGTTGTATCGGGCAGTAGGGTATGCTGCCTTGTAATATCTCAGGCTCTTGTCTATAAGCTCCGTCAGCTGCGGATAGGTCTTTCTGAGTATAAGCCCCTTGTAGTGTCGGATCTTAACCTGGCGCAGAGCTTCAATAACGAGAGCTTCGCTCTTTCCGCCTCCTGCAGCTCCGCCGTAAAGAGCTTCGTCCTCTCCACGGCGCATAAATATTTCCTGCCTCGGCTGCGGTGTCCAGATAGTTTTATTCATCTTTTTCCTCCGAAGGCACTTCAAGCCTGTCGATCTCGGGAAGAATGACGACTCCGCCGCCCTCTCCGTTGTCCTGAGCCTTCTTTTCAGGCGACCACCCGTGGTTGCATTGAAGGTCAAAAATAATGCCCTGCGGCCGTTTGATCCCTTCATTCAAAACCCGAGCCTTGTATGCCTCAACCATGAGATCAGCCTCTATAAGAGCCCTCTCGTAAAGTCCGCCCCGCTTTTTGTAGTTTGATGCAGTCTGCTTTGATATGTCGAGGTAGAGATATAAGTCAAGCATCGAAGGAGGAACGAAGTATACTCGTTGCTTCATGGGCGTCTTTCCGTCAGGCATCATAACGTCACGGTATGCCATAACGGGATAGCCGCTCTTGTTAGTCCTTCCGGTGTCGTAAAGCTCCTTAACAGGTCTCTCAGCTGAGATGGAATTAAAGTATTCCGTGCAAGCCTTTTGAAAGCTTTTTTCTGTGTAGCTCTTTTTTCTTCCCATCCTTTTTCGCCTTTCTATAAGAAAAGCATAACATAAAAAAGTGGCTGTGATATGCAAGTTAAAAAGAACAAAAAAACGCCGAAAACCCTAGTAAGCAAAGGCTTCGGCGCAGCTGTGCTTGGTAGCTGTTATAAATACCGTCGTTTATATTCCTTGTAAAAGTCCCGCACCATCCTCGAGATCGTTGATTGATCGTAATTGTATTTAACTGCAACAGCCGTCTGATCGGCTTTCGTTGAAAGGCATGCCCATAAAGCCCCCTTTCGGAGGCTTTTTTCTTTTGCGTATTCGTCGGTACCGTCGTCAATCCCTCTCGGCCGTGAAACGTCGTCAAGAACAGCCGTTATCCGCTTCTGAACGGCACTGTCCTGCCGCGAAAACAGCTGACAAACAGTGTATATGTACCTGCATTCATCCTCCGAGAGTCCCCATCGGGCCCTCTCACGGTATTTCAAGTGCATCACGCTCCTTTCAGTTTGCCGTTCTTCGTCCGCCTTTGATCTATGTATCTGCCGAGCTTCTTTCGCCTCTGCATATAGTCGGCGTCCTCGCGGTAAAACTTCATGGAAAGGTATACTCCTCCGTTCAGCTCGTTTTCCTGTATGTAAGGATCCTCGCTCATTATGTATCCGGGGTAAAGTGCACAGGTGTTTTCGTAAGCCGTCAGGGGGCTCGTCATGGAAAGAGCACGTTTTCTGTCGTAAATGTGGTCTCTCGTTGGCTTTTCAATGGGCTTTTTAACGTTTCTGCTCGCACGCCAACGGCGAACGGTAACTCGATCTTGCTTTTCCACAACGTAGTCCGCAAGATCTGCAATGCCCCCCTCGTTAAACTGCAGTCTGTCGCAGTTTGCATAGCCGTACTGCCACTTGTCCTCGAGAAGGGAACGGTCAATGCCCCCGGGCAGGAAAATATGATGGTGATAACGGCCGCGCTCCG
>SVQJ01000237.1 GCA_015065395.1 Oscillospiraceae bacterium | reverse complement strand
GTCCTCTCTCTCGCGGAGGATATAGTCGGAGCAACGGCCGACGATAACGCAGGGATTCTTTGCGTATTCAAGAATCACCTTCTGCTGTGCGATGAATACCTGCATGGTGAGGGGGAGGGAATTTGTTCCCGCAAGGCCCAGCATTCCGTAGGAATAGCTGTTACCCATTGCGATATTATAGAGAAAGCTTCCCGTAACAGCCTGCTCGCTCTTTTCAATAAAGTCGGGAGAGAGACCGCTCTGCTTTGCTGCCTCGTCGATAAGCTCTCTGTCGTAGTAGGGAACGCCAAGCTTTTCAGCAACAGCTCTTCCTATGGTACGACCGCCGCTTCCCAGCTCTCTTCCGATTGTGATAACACCTTTCATGTGTAAACCTGCCTTTCATGGGTATACGAATCAAATAAATATATTATATTTTATCATATTTGCCGAAAAAATCAAGATTAATCATGAAACCTCTTTACTTTTAGGCACTTTTTATATAAAATATTATTCGGTTTTATGAGATATTACTCTATCAGAGCTTTGAAAGGAAAAAATAGTGAAGATTTCGGAAAACACGAGGCTTCTCGCGCTCAGGGCGGAGAAGGAGCTTGCGGATATATTTTATGAAATAGATGAGGTTGCCCGTTTCAGAACAGAAAGGCTTCTGGATATCTATAAGGAGAACCGTGTCAGCGAGGGGCTTTTTGCCGCCAGCACCGGTTATGGCTACGGAGATCGGGGCAGAGATACCATCGATAAGATCGCGGCAGAGGTAATGGGTGCTCCTGCGGGCTTTATGCGTCCCTCCATCCTCTGCGGGACCCACGCCATAGCCATCGGCCTTTTTGCACTTCTCCGTCCCGGAGACGTGATGCTTTCCATAACCGGCTCTCCTTACGATACTCTCCACAGCGTGGTGGGGATGGACCGTGCCGACGGAAGCGGAAGCCTTGTTGATTTCGGCGTGGAATATGCCCAGGTGCCTCTGGGTGCCGACGGCGGTATTGATTTTGAGGGTGTTGCCGCTGCGTTCGAAAGGTACAAGGGCAGGATAAAGGTGGTATTTTTACAAAGATCAAAGGGGTATGTGGACAGAAAGACCCTTTCCGTGAAGGAGATCGGCGAGGCGGCGGCCTTTGCCCATTCACACCTTGAGAACGAGCATTATGTGGTGCTTGATAACTGCTACGGCGAATTTTGTGAAAAGAGCGAGCCTTGCTCTGTGGGCGTTGACCTTATGATAGGCTCCCTTATAAAGAATCCCGGCGGCGGACTGGCTGATATCGGAGGATATCTGGTGGGAAGCGAGAGGGCAGTGGAGCTTGCAGGCTACCGCCTCTCATGCCCCGGAGTGGGACTTGAGGTGGGAGCAAGCCTCGGTCAGAACAGAAATCTTCTCCGCGGCCTGTTCTACGCGCCCCATACAACTGCTCAGGCCTTGAAAACTGCCCATCTTTGTGCATATATTTTCGGGGAGCTTGGGTATACGGTAAATCCCTCACCCTTTGAAAAGAGATACGATATTATACAGACGGTTCATCTTGAAAGCCCCGAAGGGCTTGTTGAATTCTGCCGCGGAATCCAGTCAGCCTCTCCCGTTGATGCCTTTGTATCACCCGAGCCTTGGGAAATGCCGGGATATGACGATAACGTGGTCATGGCGGCGGGAGCATTCGTCGGAGGTTCATCCATTGAGCTTTCCGCAGACGGCCCAATGAGAGCACCCTATATCGCCTTCATGCAGGGCGGCCTTACCTATGAAAGCTCACGTCTTGCGGTAATGGCTGCGGCAGACCGTTGCGGCAAAAGGTGAGGATGGCTTTAAGAGGAAGGTGTTTTCTCGTTCTTTCCTTGAAAGGAAAGAACCAAAGGAACTTTAAGAAGACAACGATAGCGAAAAGGCAAAAAGGCCCTAAAAAGAAGGAATAAGGGGAAAATGAACGAGCTCATTTTCCCCTTATTCCTTCTTTTTAGGTTGCGGCACCTGCGGTGCCCAAGCCAAAGCAGATTTCTGCTTTGGCGACGCCTTTTGCCTTGCAAACTTCAGCAAGATACATTCTTAAAGTTTTTTGCAGAGCTTTTTTTCAAAAAAGCGACCGTTTCCCTTCTGCAAACCGTAATTTGACATTTGCTTTTTCGAAAATGGCGAGGATGGTGTTGGTAATAAGAGGAAGGTTCCTTTTTGCATAACGCTTTTTACGATGGCAATACTTTTACTATCAAAAAAGCGAGGCGGGATATGTATTATAACAAAGTTGAGATCTGCGGAGTAAACACTGCAAAGCTGAAGACCCTGACGGACAGCGAAAAGAGAGAGCTGCTGATCCGCACCCGAAACGGAGACGAAAAGGCGAGAGAGGCACTGATAGACGGTAATCTGAGGCTTGTGCTAAGCATTATTCAAAGGTTTACAAACAGGCGTGAAAATCTGGACGATCTTTTCCAGGTGGGGTGCATTGGGCTTATTAAGGCGATAGATAATTTCAACACGGAGCTTTGCGTGAAATTTTCCACCTATGCAGTTCCAATGATTATAGAAGGTGGAGAAAATAATGTTATTAGTTTAGCGACATCTAAAAGTGCCGTTGCATATGGCAT
>SVQJ01000236.1 GCA_015065395.1 Oscillospiraceae bacterium | reverse complement strand
ACGAGCCCCGAAAAACGAAATCTGCATCCTTCTCGACAGTCCGAAGCAGCTTGTCGATACTTTATCGACAAGCTGAAGCCAAAGCAGAATCCTGCTTTGGCTTAGCCTTTTGCCTTGCAAATATTAGCTAAACCCATTATTAAAGTTTTTTGCAGAGCTTTTTTTCAAAAAAGCGACCGTTTCCCCTCTGTACCCGCTGCTTTGATACCCCCTCATAAATATCCGTATGCACAGCAAGCAAATTTCACCCGCGGCAAATATCGCGGGCTTCTCTTTTTTGTATCCTACACACTTTTTTTGTAAAATCCGCCACGCCCCCTTTATTTTTTTTGTTGTGTATGATATAATAATATGAATAATTATTTCGACAAAGGGGTATTTGCGTGAAGATTTAGGAATAGCAATTCAATTTTCACTCTTTTCACGCCTAAAGCTCTCCCGAAAAACGGAGACCAACTCATTTTTCTAACGAGACTCGGTCGAGTTTCAATACTATTTGTGCTGCCGTCGAGCGGCGGAATGGAGATTATTATGTGCGGATTTGTTGGATTTACAGGAAATATAGTCAATCGGGCAGAGATCCTTCGCAAAATGGCTGACCGGATCATCCACCGCGGCCCCGACATGGAGGGTTACCACACCTCAGGTGATGGGGAGCATGATTCCATATCCCTGGGTTTTCGCCGTCTTTCCATAATCGACCTTGCCGACGGTGCCCAGCCCATGTACAATGAGGACCGCAGCGTTGTTTCGGTTTTCAACGGTGAAATATATAATTTTATGGATATACGTGATGAGCTTATTGCAAAGGGTCACGTTTTCAAGACCAGATGCGATTCCGAAGTCATCGTTCACGGCTTTGAGGAATACGGTACCGCCCTTGCAGAAAAGCTTCGCGGTATGTTTGCCTTTGCCGTTTGGGACACGAAAACAAATTCTCTTTACGGCGCTCGCGACTATTTCGGCATAAAGCCTTATTATTATACAAAAACCCCCTCCGGCCTTGTTTTCGGCAGCGAGATCAAAAGCTTTCTTGAGCATCCCGACTTCAAGCGCGAGGTAAACCCTGAGGCGCTTCGCCCCTATCTCACCTTCCAGTACAGTGCGATGGAGGAGACCTTTTTTGCGGGCACCTTCAAACTTCCCGCCGCACATTGGTTTACATACAAGGACGGCAAAATGCACACAGAGCGTTACTGGGATGTGGATTTTTCAAAGAAAACCACTCTCACCTACGAGCAAAGCGCCGAGGAGATCGACCGCAGAGTTCGCGAATCCGTTAAGGCACACCGCATAAGCGATGTTGAGGTTGGCTCATTCCTATCCGGCGGAGTTGATTCCAGCTATATCACCGCCTGCCTCATGCCCGATGATACCTTCTCAGTGGGCTTTGAAAGCACAGACGGTACCGCACGCTTTGACGAGACCACTGAGGCTGCAGAGCTTTCAAAGAAGCTTTCCATAAACAACTACCGCGATATGCTTACCAAGGAAGAATGCCTTGAAGCCTTTGCAACCATACAGTACCACATGGACGAGCCACAATCAAACCCCTCATCCGTTCCCCTCTATTTCCTTGCCCGCCTTGCAAAGGAACACGTCACCGTCGTTCTTTCCGGCGAGGGTGCTGACGAGATCTACGGAGGCTACGAGTGGTACGACGAATCCTCTTCCATGAGAAAATACAAGAAAATCCCCTCGCCCCTGCGCCGTGCGGCAAGCTCTCTCTCCTCCCATCTTCCCTACTTCAAGGGTCACGATTTCATAATCAAGGGAAGCGGACGTCCCGAGGACTGGTTCATCGGTCAGGCAATCGTTTTCGACGAAAAAGAAGCTTACGATATACTTAACCCCAAATATAGGGTGGGCCCCACCGCACGAGAGGTCGCCGCTCCTATTTATGAAAGAGCAAAAGGGCTTTCCGAGCTCGAGAAAAAGCAGTATCTTGATTTGAACCTTTGGCTGCCCGGAGATATTCTCTTAAAGGCTGATAAAATGAGCATGGCACATTCCTTGGAGCTCCGTGTTCCCTATCTTGACCGGTTTGTTATGGAAGAGGCCGCTACCTATCCTGCTTCATATAAGATCGCGGGAGATACAAAGGCAGTTCTCCGCCATGCCGCAAATAAGACCCTTCCCGACGAATGGGCAAACAGAAAGAAAAAGGGCTTCCCCGTTCCCATTGCTCAGTGGCTCACCGATCCCGGCTTTTCCGCTAAGGTAAAAAAGGCATTTGAGAGCGATGTTGCCGCAGAATACTTCGATCAGCCTAAGCTCCTTTCGCTCCTTAACGATATCCCCCACCACCGCCGCAAGATATGGACCGCTTATACCTTCCTTGTCTGGCACAGTCAGTTTATCGGTTGATTCAATACAGTTTTTTGAGGTTATTATGGAAAAACATATAATTCCCGTATTTTTGGGTGCAGACCTTAACTGCTACAATTTTGCAAGAGCGTTCCATGAGGCATACGGCGTTAAATCTTATGCCTTCGGCCGCTACGAGATATCCGCAACAAAATACTCAAAAATAATTAATTTCAAGGTCGTTCCCGATATTGATAACGAGGAGACCATGCTCAGAG
>SVQJ01000235.1 GCA_015065395.1 Oscillospiraceae bacterium | reverse complement strand
ACGAGCCCCGAAAAACGAAATCTGCATCCTTCTCGGCAGTCCGAAGCAGCTTGTCGATAAAGTATCGACAAGCTGAAGCCACCCCGACGGGGTGGCTTTTTGTGTTCGCAGAATTCCGGTGAGCACTATATTATGTTTATTGTCCATACAGAGCTTAACATTGGGGGCCAAAGAGCTTATCCTCTTTATTTACTGTCCTCATTATTCGTAATTTGATTGGTTTCAGTATACTCTTTGATCTCTCCGCCGATCCCATAGATCTTATACACGCCGGAGATGATCGCCGGGTAGGTCTCCTGAATCATCGAATCGTAAAGAATTCTGATCTTTGACCCTTCTGTCATTCCTTCAAGGGTATTTTCGCTGATATTTTCCGTATTCACATAGATCTTATCTGAGCATGCAAGCTCTGGTTCCCCCTCAAACGGTGTGACCAAAAGCTGGTTTTCATAAACCTTGAGCACCGTTGCATTGAAATACTGATATGCATCCGTTTCCATCGGTTTATCAAGCTCAAATTCGATACGGACTGTATACACCTTATATTCACCCATGTGGACAGTATATCCTGATTCAAACCGGTACTTCCCTTTCTTTGACATATCGAGCAAGGAAAGAGGATATTTTTGCTTATAGCTGTTGTTCTTCTGCACAAGATATCCCACGGTATTCCAATAATAGCTTTCCGACTGTCTTACATCTACCCATTCTCCGTTCTCATAGCGGTAGATATAGAAATCCTCGCCGCACATATAATCGGTATCGGTTTCGTTTTTCCATTCTATTTCGATCATCGGTCCCTCACCCGTGAGAACTGCTGAAATAATATTCACATCAAGGCCTTTATGATCGGAGCCGCTGTCCGTTACGGTTATGCCATCTACCTTCGCTTTTTTACCATCCTCATTATTATCCTTACCGAAAGGACGTTCAGTCATAAAGAGCACCGCCGTGGCAATACAGGAAAGGAGGGCAACGACGATTATCCAAAACGCGGGCTTTTTGTAGTTCAGAACGTTTTTTATCCTTCCCTTTACTCCCACCTCACCAAAGGCAAGAGGGCAGGCTGTTACTGCGCGTCTTGGTGCACTGCAGAATAGAAGCGCCTTTGAATATAGCTTTTTATCCTCATCTTCCATTTCCTTTACCACCTTTTCATCACAGGCAAGCTCTATATCACGGCAAAGGAGTATATACGCAAGCCAAGCCGCAGGAGCGAACCAATGAATGGAAAGGAGAAGAAACCCCAGGGGCTTCCAAATATGGTCAAGGCGGCGCAAATGAGCTTTCTCATGAGCTATGATATACTGTGTATTTTCCTCAGAAACAGAAGAGGGCATATATATTTTCGGCTTTATTAATCCGAGGATAAAGGGAGTATGGATCCTGTCGCAGATGCGCACGTTGGGATCGGTCTCTACCGATGCAGAAACTCTCATACGAAGGCGAATATAGCTTACTGCACCGTAGGAAAGCATAAGGGCAACGCCCCCCAGCCACACGAAGGAAAGCACCTGCCATATATCAGCTTTTTTCTCCTCATCCCGTGTAAGACTGCTGTTCTTGTCCTGTTCAGAAAGATTTTGATGAGGATTTTTTGCAGAGGGTTCGGACAAGGTACCGTCCACATCAGGGGAAACAAGAGTGCTCGGGCCATCATCTCCCCAAAAGATCATCTGCCCTTCCTGCTCCTTCAACGAGGGAGCAGGAGAAAGCAGAGCTATCTCACCCATCGGCTCGGAAGGGATAAGGCTCACGGGACTTTCGATAGTAAATGGGACCGAAAGGCGCAGGGCAACAAGCGCCCATAGAATACATATTATGTACCTTGGTGCTTTTCTTAGTAAGAAACGAATGAGCACTACTGCCCCTATCATAACAGAGGCACTTATGCTCATATTTAGTATTTTTACAAAAACAGCTGCCATATCAACCTCCGAATTTATCGATCATTTCACGTATCTCTGCCACTTCTCTTTCCGAAAGTTTTTTTCCCTTGGAAAAAGCGGCTATAAATGCAGGGAGAGAGCCTTCAAAGGTCTCTTCAACGAAATCACGGCTCAAGGCTCCGGTATACTCCTCCTTTGAAACGAGGCTTGAAACCATGCCGCCTTCGTTTTGAAAAAGTCCCTTTTCGCAAAGCTTTTTAAGGACCGTATATGTGGTCGATTTTTTCCATCCGAGAATACTCTCGCACTTTTTCACAAGCTCTCCCGATGCGAGCGGTTCGTTTTCCCATATAATGTTTGCAAACTGTGTTTCTACAACTCCAAGCTTTATAATATTCATATTTTCCCCCTTTGGTCTATCGATAATAGACCTCTTCTGTGGTTAGTCTATCACAAATAGACCGATTTGTCAACAGTTTTCTTTGTAACACATAAAATATTTATCTAATGATTCTTGACAAATGATTATTCAGAGTGTATAATACATCTTGCTGTGGAGGCATAGCTCAGCTGGTTAGAGTACTTGCTTGACATGCAAGGGGTCACTGGTTCGATTCCAGTTGTCTCCACCAGAAAAGAACCCACATTTGTCTACGACAAGTGTGGGTTCTTTTCAACTAAATCCGTCCTATCGGACGGGATAA
>SVQJ01000234.1 GCA_015065395.1 Oscillospiraceae bacterium | reverse complement strand
AGCCGCACGAAGGAACTCAGCAGCCTTCATATAGCCGTCTCTTCCGTAGAAGTCATCAGCATTGATAACTGCAAAGCTATCGCCTGCGATAACATTCTCCGCACAGAGAATAGCCTGTGTCGTACCCCAGGGCTTAACTCTCTCTGCAGGAAGCTTATCTGCAGGAACAAGATAATCCATTGTCTGGAATGCGTATTCAACCTTGATCTTACCCTCAAGACGTGCACCGATCGTTTCTCTGAAATCATCGTAATTAGCTTCCTTTATTATGAATACAACACGGTCAAATCCTGCCTGTATTGCATCGTAAACGGAAAAGTCAATGATAAACTCACCATCCTCGGTGAAAGGGTCGATCTGCTTGAGACCGCCGTAACGGGAGCCCATTCCTGCTGCAAGTACCAATAAAGTCATAATTATCTCCATTCCGCCGATATAACGGCTCATTTTTTACTAAATAATATTTTATTACATACAAAGTGGAATTTCAAACAAAATCGCACTTATTTACATTTTGTTCACAAAGATAGATCAATCCTCAAGTTCAAATTTGGTTAAAACCAGCTCTGAAGTATCGCTTGACAGCTTCAGCTTATCTCCATCAAGCTTTATTCCCAAAACCATATCATTATCACCGGAGGAAGAAGTCAGAGTAAGCTTTCCTTCAGAAATATAATAGTAACCGCTGGTGGATGATTTTACACTATCAGCACTTATATCATACACTACCCAAGTATATACAGCTCTGCCATCCTCGTTTTTTGAAAATTGTACGGCATTACGCTCGCCATAAAGGTCCTTATACCATGTACCATAGAGATCCTTTTCCTTAAGCGAGCATGACACCATTGAAAAGGACAGCAGAACTGCTGAAAGCAACGAAAAAGCTTTTCTCATAGATCAATTAAGCATGGTCTGACCGCCTGTTACGGGAATAGCCTGACCGGTTTCATATTTCTGCTCTACTATATAGCAAATAGCTCTAGTGACGTCCTCAACGCGACAACCGCGACCAAGGGGAACCTTTGATTCATAGAACGCACGAACGTCGGCAATGGTTTTGGCTCCGGGAACCTTACCTGCATTGAGATACTGAACGAAAAGTCCCTTCTCAGGATCAGACCACAGGGGTCCGTCAAGGAAGTTACCGGGACAGATGGCATTGACCTTAATACCAAAGGGGGCAAGCTCAAGAGCAAAGGACTGGGTGAGACCTATACCACCGAATTTTGCGCCTGCATAAGCGAAATTCTTATTACTTCCCTCAAGTCCGGACTTAGAATTGATCTCAATAACATCAGCCATATATTCAGGGGCTATTTCTCTCTGAAGCTTCATAGGCTGAACTGCATACTTTGTACAAATAAAGAATGCTGTATAATCAACGCTGGTTACAAGCTCAAAATTCTGCTTGGTCATTTCCTCAAGGCTTCCGGCACGGACAATGCCAGCGTTATTAACAAAAATATCAAGTCCGCCGAAGGCGCATACGGTAGCTTCAACCATTTCACGAACAGACTGCTCATCGGTAACATTGGCGCTGACAGCAATAGCCTCTATACCGTACTTTTCGGAAATTTCTGCAGCCTTTGCCTTAGCTCCAGCTTCATTCATGTCTGCAACGCATACCTTTGCACCATTTTCTGCGAGATACTCTGCAATACCTGCACCAAAGCCCTGAGCGCTTCCTGTTACGATTGCTATCTTTCCTGCAAAGGTTGCGCCCGGGTACACCGGATAAACACTGAACGTTCCCACATTTTCGACATAGATCGTTTCAGGACCGCCCTTATA
This sequence comes from Oscillospiraceae bacterium, assembly GCA_015065395.1. Taxonomy (GTDB): domain Bacteria; phylum Bacillota; class Clostridia; order Oscillospirales; family CAG-272; genus Avispirillum. Next base: position 844 of record SVQJ01000234.1, on the reverse strand, counting down.
AGCAGAGAGAACATTATCCACAGTTGCAGAAATATATGCTTTGGTCCTTTCAAAATCCACCTTTACACCTGCAAGACCCTCACGGCTGCACATCATTCGAAGCTTGGGGGCGATTTGCGCCGCAATACTTCTCTTCTCACAAAGATCCATAATTCACCTCAGTATTATTATAAATTTTTACCTATTTTTTCAAAATATGCGATTCTTTCAGAAAGCGAAGGCATCAGTTCGATCATCTTATCTGAAAACATACCGCAGGTTATATCGTCGGTAGCGGCCTTTTCGTGACCGATAAGCGCCCATGTTGCACTGTATAGATGAGAATAATCAGCCATAGCATCGCAAACAAAGGACTGACGGGGAGAATTGATATCCTCTCCGCTTATCTGGAAAAATCCATGCTCCTCACAAAGTGACATGACTCTGGCGAGCTGATCCTTTGTATTTCTTGAAGGCATATAGGTAACTGCATTAAAGCCAAAGTCCTTCAAGCACTCAAAAAGCTTTTCAAGATAGCTATCCTCAAACTTCTGTGCAGCTTTATCTCCCGTAGGGCTCTCACCCACGTCGCCAAGATATGCATAAGCACATATTCCGCCAACCCTTTTGGCAAGTGCACAAAAGTCTCTTATATGCATAAGCTCACAGTCGGCATCAACATAAATTTTAGAAACAAGAGAGCTTTTTAGGACTCCCAACACGTCATAAAGATAAAATTCGTCAGGGGCATTGATGAGCTTTTCACAAACCTTTTCCGAAAGCGTTCCGCAAAGCTTTTCAATAAGCTCTACCGCTTCCCCTCTTTTCTTCCCCTCGCACATCTTTAACGCAAGGCCGAAAAGCA
>SVQJ01000037.1 GCA_015065395.1 Oscillospiraceae bacterium | reverse complement strand
TCTCACTTTGGGTCCCTTGTATCGGTAGCGCCTTTGCGATCCTTGTCGTCAAGCAGTTTTTCGGTGGCATCGGCAAAAATATTGTGAATCCTGCCATAGCTGCCCGTGTTTTTCTTATGCTTTGTTGGCCACAGGAATTGATTAAGCTTACAAACGGAAAAACTGACGTTATTTCTTGCGCAACACCTCTCGTTTCATTAAAAAACGGTCAAACACCTGATTCTCAGTATTTTGATCTTGTTATTGGTAATTGTGCCGGTGCTATAGGCGAGGTATCTGCGATTGCGATTGCTATAGGTTTTTTGTATCTGCTTTTCCGCGGGGTTATTTCATTACATATCCCTGTTGCTTTTGTCGGTACTATTGCTTTAGTTTCTGTTCTTAGTCCTATAACCGGTCAGACAAACGCTACCGTTTTCCAGCTGTTATCGGGAAGTCTTTTGTTTGCTGCAGCATTTTCAGTAAACGATCCAACGACGACTCCCGTAACGAATACAGGAAAAATCATTTTCGGTATAGGCTGTGGTCTCGTTACGGTATTTATAAGATATTTCGGTGCATATCCTGATGGAACAGCATTTGCTATTCTTCTGATGAATCTGCTTGTTCCTCTGTTTGAGTCATGGACGATGCCCAAGAGATTCGGAGGTAAATATGAAAAAGAATAATAATTCATATAAGCCCGAATTTAATGTTGGACTTACTGAAGAGGAAATCAACTCTCCGGAATTCAATCCTGACGATTTCGCACCTGCCCCCGATAGCTCTTCCGGTGTGGATAATGAAGAAAACGAGAGAATGATAAACAAAAGAAACTCTCTTGTTTTCGCGTCTGTCGTTGCACTTCTTGCCCTTATTGTCTCTCTTTTAGGTTGGATGACCTTTGGTGCGGTTGAGAAAAATCGTCATGAAGCATTTCAAAAGGAAATCGTTTCCTGCTTGTCTAATTGCGATAGGGCAGAAAAATATGAGCATAAGGATTCCGATTATGATGTTTATGCGCTGTTTTTCAGAAATAAAATAGCTGGATATTGTGTACATACACTATTTGATGGTTACGGCGGAAATATTGAAATGCTTGTTGCGTTTAATTCCGATAATCTCCTTGATAATATAGTTATACTCGACCATAACGAATCCTACGGCCTCGGCAACAAGATAACCTCTAAGGAGTTTCTCTCTCAGTTTAACGGTTTGTTGATAGGCTCTTCCGAGATGGAGTATGATATTATCTCCGGTGCTACCGTATCTGCAAATGCTGTTGCAGACGAGATCCGCAAGATTGTTGCACTGGGTATAAGCACAGCTTCTATTGCAAGAGAGCTTGGATATGAAACCATCTCGGCAGAAGAAATAGAAGAAGAGATCGAAAAAGAAGAATCACAGGGAAATAACCCTGACGGTGCTGATAATGATACTGCCGAAACGACAGGACGTCCTTCCGATCCTTCTCGTCCGGGAGACCATCAAGGCGGTCAGAATGTTAATGACGGTGGTGATGATGATATGGGTATCGAAAGTACAGAAGGTACCACCGTTTATGAAACCGAATCAAAGGATCCTGAAAGCGATACTACTTCCGAGCCCGAAACAACCGAAAAGGTTGAAGATACTACTGTAGCTGATACTACAGACGATACAACCGCTGATACCTCCTCCGGTGAGGATACAACAGGTAAGCCTTCTATCGGCGGCGGTAACGACGGTAAGGATACAGGCAGTGCGGAGGACACGACAAACTCTGATACAGCCGACACTGACGCTGATTTTGGTGACGATACCACGCAGAACAGCGAGGACACCGGTGATGCTCAGGTTCCGATAGATAATTCACAAGCTGATTTGGAGGGATAATATGCTTATTAAGACAAGATTGAAAAGCTCAACTGAATTATCATCCTTCAAGATGCTTGCTGCAAGTCCTTTGCTTGTTGTTACTACCACGGTTTCAAAAGCTATCGCTATGTCTGTAGCTTTTGCCATTTCTTTACTCTTGGCCGAGGCGGTCGTGGTTTTATGCAAAAAGCATATTCCCGTCAAGCTTCGATCTTTGCTGTTCGTAACAGTAACTGCTTTCTCAGCATCTGTTACAGAAATTTTAGTCAGATACTTTTTCCCGACAACTGCAGATGCTTTGGGAGTTTATCTTCCCATACTTGCTGTAAGCTGTATAATACTTATTCAGCTTGAATCCACGAAAGCAGATGAGTCTGCAGGAGTTGCACTTTTCAGTTCATTGGTTACTTGTGTTCAAATGCTCCTGGTTATGGTTGTTATCGCTATCCCCAGAGAAGTTCTTGGGCTTGGAAAATTGTTCGCCAATGTACATGAAAAAGGCGGTCTTCAGATCTTTGAAACAGCACCGTTGCCTATTCTTTCGCAGACCTCCGGTTTGCTCATCTTTGTGGGAATTGCAGCAGCTCTTGCTAAGCTTATAACAAAGAGCGTCTCAAAGCGCGCCCCTGTAAACGACGAAATGTAAGGAGGAAATTATGGAATCTATACTTATAGTTATATCTGCACTTCTTGTTGATAATTTTCTTCTTACAAAATTGTTTGGCATCGAATCTATCTTCGTTGCTTCTGAAAAGCCTTCTCACGCTGCACTTTACGGCGGCCTTGTAACAGGAATCACGGTGGTCTCCGGCACTCTGATTCTTGCACTTTACAACGGCATATTGGTCAAAACGGAAATGACGTCAGTTGTTACTTTCGCTTCCGTGATAATTATTAACACATTGATCTGTGCAGTCCAGCTCCTTTCTGCAAGGGTGTCAAAAAAAGCGCATTCTGCTGTTGAAGCTACCCTTCCTATGGTTTCCGGCAACTGCGTAATACTCGGCGCAGTACTTTTGTGTATTGAGCAATCCCTGTCCTTTGGTATGTCAGTCCTTTTCCTTCTAAGTGCCGGAATCGGGTTTACATTTACTTTGTTTGTTTTCTGCAGTGTTCAAAAAAGGCTCGAAAACACTTTGCCTGCTGAAAGTTTCAGAGGTATTCCGATCCTTCTTGTTTCGGCGGGACTTGCGGCTATGGCTTTTTCCGGCTTTTACGGTATAAGCTTCTGAGAGGTGCTTCATGATATTCGGAATAATTATATCTGTTTGTATTCTCTGTGTCGCTGCATTGATATCAGCAGTTTTACAAAACGCTGAATACAGTGAAAACAAAATAAAGAGAGAGCTGAAAAGAGAGAAAATACTTGATTGTCTCCCCGGCGGTAACTGTGGTGCCTGCGGATACAGCGATTGTGCCTCTCTTGCCATGGATATAGCAAAGGGAAAGGCATCTCCTGCTTCCTGCAGACCCGGAGGTAATTCAGTTGCACAGGCTATTGGAGTCATTCTTGGTAATGATGACAGAGAGACCCAAAGAATGCGTGCACAGGTCATGTGCTCAGGCAATAATCATACTTCACGTCCCAAATATATATACGATGACGGAGCTCTTGATTGCTTTGCTGAGATGAAGCTCGGCGGAGGTAGCCGTGGCTGTAAATATGCATGCGTTGGTATGGGTAATTGTGTTAAGGTCTGTCCTTTCGGTGCGATCAGTATTAAGGACGGAACAGCAGTAGTTGATTATAAACTGTGCACAGGATGCGGTAACTGTGTTACCGCCTGCCCGAAGCATATTATCAAGCTCATACCTTACGATGCATACCATTGGGTCGGTTGCTCATCCAAGGATAGTGCTAACCGTGCGAAGTTTAATTGCACAGTCGGCTGTACCGGATGCAGTTCATGTCTGAAGGTGTGTCCTGAGCAGGCTATCGAGATGAACGGTAATATAGCCAGCATAAATTACGACAAATGCTCCGGCTGCGGTATGTGCTATACCGTATGTCCCGAAGGAGTCATTTGGCGATCCGATATTGTTGGCAAGGACGGACTTATTTTTACAAAAGGTAAAAAAACTCACTGATATGTGTGAATAGAAAAATCCCTCAGGCGGTACGATGAAGTGTACAGCCTGAGGGATTTTATTATTAATTATAAAAACAGGATCAAACAATCATTCCGAGAATTTCGTGTTTCTTTTCATCAGCTTTATTCAGAATGTCTGCGAAAGACAGCCCTGATTTGAAATATTCGTACATTTCAAGAGTACAAAGTGTGATCTTGTCATCTGCAGAAAGACCTGTAAGAGAAACGAGTACATCTGAAGGACACATATGCTCCAGTGCATTTTCTTTTATGTAGCAGTGAAGCGCTGCGGCACTTCCGGTGCAAATATAAACAGGGAAAATTCCCATTTCTTCAGCACTTTTTGCAGCTCCTGTAAGTCTGTCACTATTTGCAAGCTTTCTGGGAATATCTCCGCCCACACGAGAGCAAGTATCGCCAAGCTCACGGTTTGCAAAACGGCGGATAAGATCGTTCGCATGATCGAGAAGCGGTCTTATGGGAGTGTCATACCTTGTAGAAAGAGCGTCACAGGACTCAAGCATAGCGTTGTGAACAAGGAGACGAACGGTAGGATCAACTATGCTGTCGCAGATATACTCTTTGTTTGCAATAGTTCCCAGATATGCGCAAATTGCATGACCCATGTTATGAATAAACAGCTTGCGTTCAATATAGTAGTGGAAAGGGGAGAAGGGAACCATGTTCTTGATTTCAGGCACCTCGCCCTTGAATGCGGCGCGATCTACGGGAAGAACACCGTATTCTTCTACAGCTATCTTAAGTGGATTGTCGTTTTCGGAAAGTGCCTTGGGAACAGGTACCATTCTGCCAACGGATGTTTCAACAAGTCCAACGGTATCAAGCTCTTCGGCGGTCAACTCATTTTCGAGGAGGCTGTGGATATACTTGTCAGCATCCATAAGGTTTTCACAAATAAGAAGATTGAGTGGGGCTTTGCCAAGTAAATAGCGTGCTTTTATTCCCGCTACAAAATTCGGAAGGATATATTTAATTGCTTTTGCGCCTACACAGGTTGCAGCAATATCAGCGTTAACAATAGCTTCAACTGCGCTGTCACGGTCATTACCGTCAACAGCACAGACGTTTTTGACCATAACGATCTTTTCCTTGCCTCCGACGATATGAAGAGGGTATGAACGGTCGGCGTTCATTCTTTCAACTATGTGTTTTGCAACGTCGATAAATGTAACGTTGAGACCTGCTTCGGAAAAAAGAGCACCGATAAAGCCGCGTCCGATGTTACCGGCACCGAAAATTACTGCATTCATAATAAGTTTCCTTTCATTTGAAAGCATTTTCATAATTATACCACTGCTAAAACTATGGGTCAAGATAAGTTTTGAAAAGTCTTTATTTTTTTCGGCTTATAGTGTATAATGTCGTTGGAATGAGGTGAATATATGGACTGGAACGAACTTGAAGATGCGTGCTTAGCATGCGAAAAATGTCCCCTTTGCAAAACCAGAACCAAAGTTGTCATAGGAATAGGAAACAGAAATGCCGATATTATGTTTGTTGGCGAAGCTCCAGGAGCAGACGAGGATAAGCAGGGAATTCCCTTTGTAGGCGCGGCAGGGAAGCATCTTGATAAATTCCTTGCTTCTCTCGGAATAAATAGAGATGATGTTTATATCGCCAATATTCTGAAATGCAGACCTCCGCAAAACAGAGATCCTCTGCCGGAAGAGCAGGATGTTTGTATAGCCTATCTTCGCGAGCAGGTGAAGCTTATTAAGCCTAAAATTATCGTTTGCCTCGGGAGGATCGCCGCAATGAGGCTTATCGACCCGGAATTCAGAATAACTAAAATGCACGGCAAAATATATAAAAGAGGAGCTTTTTATATAAGTGCTGTTTATCATCCATCAGCTCTGCTTCGTGATCCATCTAAAAATGAAGATATGTACAAGGATCTTAAGGCCATAAAGAAGCTTCTTAAAGAGATCAGTTGAAAATCGGGGCACCTAAAAAATGAGGTGCCCCGAACGATTCGAGAGGAACATTCTGTCTTAGTCGAGCTCGAAGGTGTATTCAAGAGATATCATATCATTATCGCAAACGTATCTGTCGGAATAGGCAAATTTGTATGTGCCGCAATCAATGATGCCGCTTCCGCGTCTCATTTTTATGTTTTTGGCATCGGCAGGGATTGCTTGATAACGCATGGATTTCATAGGAATCGAAACGGTAAAGCTTTCACCGGCATTGCTGATAAACTTTCCGGGCTTTTCCTTAGATGGCGTATAATCAAATGTTTTATTCTCTGCACCGTCGGGGGAGGTCAGCATGAAATACTGCCAGTTGTTTTCATATACCTTCTTCAGATAATCAGCCTTATAGTATTTGTGAGTATCTGCTTCGCCGACAACGCTCCAGGGTAGCTCATTGCCATCATTGTCAAACATACATTTTAGATCAACGATCTTTGTCCAAACACTTTTCATATATTCACTCTGGTCTGAAATATCGCCGTTTTTCTCTTCGAGCCATTTATTTGCTTCTTCAACATTTTCAAAGCGTGTTCGAACACTGATATAGAATGCGTCGATTTCTGGTATATGGATAAAGCAATGTGCATATTCCACGTCATCCTCAACATTGATATGGGTAATGAGCTTCTTTAATGCTAAAGCTGCATTGGAGCATACTTTACATTTTGATAAGTGTTCGTCAACTACCTTTTTCTTTTCATTGGAAATTTTTCCAAGGGCATACATAAATAAATATTTTTTTATTTCAGCGCAATCCATATTCTTGTCTCCTTTTCTTTTTTCGGGTATACCGAAATTTTTTCTAAGTTCCTTGATTGCATAATGGGACTTGCTTTTAACGCTTCCTTCGGGAATCCCTGTGATCCTCGATGTTTCATTGACAGGGAAGCCGTAGATATAGCGAAGAGTGACTATTTCTCTTTGCTCCCACGGAAGCTTTGATACTGCCGATAAAACCTCGTTTGTAAGCTCTCTTTTCAGATACTCTTCCTCCGGAGTAAGATCATCGGAAAGGAAATTACCGATAGGGTCGTTATCGTCAATTTTTGCATCAATAGAAATGCAAAGAATGGAATCATGGGCGATCCGGTGGTTTCTTACGGCGTTTTGCGTTATCCTCATGAGCCACGGTCGAATCTTTCCTTGTTCGCTGTAGTTGTCGTATGCTCGAAAGGCTTTCATCCATACATCCTGAACTATATCCTCGCATATATCCTTGTTTGATATCTTGCTTCTCACATACTTCAGTATCCAAGCCGTATTCTCACGTACGATTGTTTCAAAATCAGCCTTCATTCTGCTTCTCCTGTTTTTGTGTACACAACTATATTAACAAAATTCCGCATAAAAAGTTCAAAAAATATTTAGTTTTTATTTTCTCTTGACAAAAATTAATAAATGTAGTATAAATATATATGCTATGAAGGAAAGAGTAGCTGTATATATCCCCAAGAGAGGTGACGTCGTGGCTGTGAGCGTTGCCGGGTAAACGCGGTGAAGACCACTCCTGAGCTTTGCGCGATGAGCGCAACGTATGTCTGCGTTAAAGGCTTTTGAGTAAAACTCAAGGTGGAACCGTGCATCTGCACCCTTGCGATCTTTGCAAGGGTGTTTTATTTTTTGATAAATCAGCGCCTTCGGGCAGAATGGAGAGAATATGAAAGTTATTATGCATGATGGCTCTGTACAGGAGCTTACCTTTGAGGATGAAGAGGGCAGAGGCGCGCTTCGCCATACAGCTTCGCACATTCTCGCACAGGCTGTGAAAAGACTGTATCCGGAAACAAAGCTTGCGATCGGTCCTTCAATTAAGGATGGATTCTATTACGATTTCGACCGTGAGAATCCCTTTTCTGATGAAGAGCTTGAAGCGATCGAAAAGGAAATGAAGAAGATAACAAAAGAAAATCTTAAGCTTGAAAGATTTACTCTTGACAGAAGCGAGGCTATTGCTCTTATGGAAGAGAAAGGTGAGCCCTACAAGGTAGAGCTTATCAACGATCTTCCCGAAGATGCGGAGCTCTCCTTTTTCAAGCAGGGCGATTTTGTTGATCTTTGTGCAGGCCCTCACGTAACGTATACGTCTGCCGTAAAAGCATTCAAGCTCACAAGTGTAGCAGGAGCTTATTGGAGAGGTAATGAGAAGAACAAAATGCTCACCCGTATCTACGGTACTGCCTTTTCTAACAAGTCAGATCTTGAAGAATATCTTAATCGCCTCGAGGAAGCTAAGAAGCGTGACCACAGAAAGCTTGGACGCGAGCTTGGTCTCTTTATGATGAGAGATGAGGGACCCGGATTCCCCTTCTTCCTTCCCAACGGTATGATCCTTCGTAATAAGCTTATCGACTACTGGAGAGATATCCACACAAAAGCAGGCTATGTTGAGGTTTCCACCCCCATAATGCTTAACCGAGCACTCTGGGAGACATCCGGCCACTGGGATCATTATAAGGAAAATATGTATACCACACAGATCGATGAGACTGATTTCGCAGTAAAGCCCATGAACTGTCCCGGCGGTATGCTGGTATATAAGTCTGAGCCCCGTTCTTACAGAGATCTTCCCATGAGGGTCGGCGAGCTCGGTCTCGTTCATCGCCATGAAAAGAGCGGTCAGCTTCACGGACTTATGAGAGTTCGTTGCTTTACTCAGGATGATGCTCACATCTTTATGACTAAGGAACAGATTACAGATGAGATAAAGGGAGTTGTTAAGCTTATTGATGAAGTTTACAATCTCTTTGGCTTCAAATATCACGTTGAGCTTTCAACAAAGCCCGAAAACAGCATAGGAAGTGACGAGGATTGGGAGGTAGCTACAAACGGTCTTAAGGCAGCTCTCGATGAAATGGGACTTCCTTACGTTATCAACGAGGGAGACGGTGCATTCTACGGTCCTAAGATCGACTTCCATCTCGAGGACTCTATCGGCAGAACATGGCAGTGCGGTACTATCCAGCTCGATTTCCAGCTTCCCATGCGTTTTGAAGCAGAATACATGGGAGCAGATGGTCAGAAGCACCAGCCCATCATGATCCACCGCGTTGTATTCGGTTCTATCGAGAGATTTATCGGTATTCTCATTGAGCACTTCGCCGGAAAATTCCCCGCATGGCTTGCTCCTACGCAGGTGAAGCTGCTTCCCATTACTGACAGAAATAATGAATATACCGATGCTATTATCGAGAGAATGAATGCTCTCGGAATTCGATGCATGGCTGATAAGCGTCAGGAGAAAACCGGCTTCAAGATCCGCGAGGCTCAGCTTTCTAAGGTCCCTTATATGCTTGTTATCGGTGATAAAGAGCAGGAAGAGGGAACTGTTGCCGTACGCCGCCGCGATTCTCAGGCAACAGAAACTATGAACATTGATGATTTTATCGCACTTCTCCTTGATGAGATCAACAACAAAAGATAAAGTCCTATAACATAGAGGAGGAGCATTTTTTGTTCCTCCTCGCATTTTTAACGTTTTTTTTTAGCAAAAATGTAAAAAACTATTGTTTGTTATCAAAATATGTGATATCTTTATGCTAGTGGTTGTGTAGTCAATCACTGTATGTCACTATTTTTCTTATTTTGGAGGTTTTTATGAAAAAGCTTCTGTCTTTTGTTCTAAGCTTCGTGGTCCTTATGAGCTCTGTAGCTTGCGTAATCGAAGCAACTTATACTCCAATAGAAATGGGAGAAAAAAATCTGGTCGCAAATCAGGAATTTGCTCTCGATATGTCATTTCAGCTGGGTGATATAGATTCAGATGGCAATGTAAATGCTGTTGATTTCTGGATGATGAGGGCAACCATTCTCGGGCTTGGTGATTATGTAGAAACAATGGATACTGCTGATTTCGATGCAGACAATGAGATCAGTGCAAAGGATTCATATTATATGAGACTTTGCCTTTCCGGTGTTGCCACCCCTGATGATTATGAGAGCGGTTACCAGTTATACAGACTAACCATCGCCGGAAATGATATTTCTGAGTTTTCCATCGTCATTGAGGATGATTGCCTCTACAGTGATAATGAATATATGGCTGCGGAGCTTTTTCGAGAATACATTGCCGTTGCAAACGGAACTGAATTGAGCATTGTTCGTGAAAACGACTATTCAGGATTTGGAATTTATATTCACGATGTTGAAAAAGACTCCGATCTCGGAAATCAGCTTGGAGCGGAGGGTTATAAATACGAGGTTGCAAACGGTAGCCTGCATATTTACGGTACCGACCGAGGAAATATGTATGCTGCTTTCGAGATCCTTGAGGATTATCTCGGATTTGGATTTGTCGATAATCTCTTTACCTTCCTCCGTAAGCAGAGAACTGTTGATCTTGAAGAGGGACTTTCCGTTATCTTTGTTCCCGGATACCGTTTCCGCCAGTCAAAGTCTACCTATAATACCAACGAAGGATATCGTGAGCGCTTTTCAATTCCTCGCGGAATTAACGGAACTCCCGGTATTGACTTTAAGAATGCAAAGAAGCCCCTATCTTTTTTAGGTGATTTTGTCGGTCCTGTTGGCATTGATATACACTCAATGAATTACTATTATCAAATGGCTACCGGTACGATGCCTGATGAAAGTTATGGTACTCTTTCTGAGCGTTATTATGCAAAATTGCAGTCGGGAATAGTAAAAAATGAAACCACCTGGGAGCCATGTGCAACTCTTGAATCGGAATATGAGCTCCTGTTTGCCGGTCTTCTTGACTATATTGACTGGGTGACCGAAGCACGAGGATTCCCCTTCAATTATGAAGACGGAACAAATTGTTTCTCGTTTTCCCCCTGCGATAATGTTCTGTGGTGCACTTGCAGAAACTGCCGTGCTGCAGCGAATAGATCCAGCTATGTTGATATTTATCTCAATCTAAAAAACAAAGGCGCTGAGGATATTCAGAAGTATTATCCCGGTCTCAAGCTCTATTCTCTTATGTATGAGAAGGAATGTCCTGTTGAAGTACTGCCGTCTGAGCACCTGATCCTTGTCCTGGGCGGAACATCCTGCGCAAACCATCCTCTCGGTACCGATGAAGAGTGCTACGGAAACGGTTTTTACCGCATGTCGAACAAGGAATTTGAGCAGTTCATTATTGATATGGGCGCGCTTTGCAGTCAGACAGGAGCTGAGCTTTGGATGTGGTATTATCCCGAAACCAATAACTGGTGGCTCTACGATATACCCAATATACATTCCATATACTATGATGTAACTTGGCTCTATGATCACGGTATCACCGGATTCTATTATGAGGGTCACAACCTTTGCCCCGGATATATGTTCGAAAATCTCAAGGCTTATATGTTCTCTCAGATTGCCTTCGATCCCGAAATGTCCCTTGAAGAGTACGATGCCCTCATTAAGGATTATCTTTATATGACGTACGGTCAGGGGTATGAATATATTTGGGAATTCTTAGAGATGTATGAAGAGGCAGGCGATATGGCCGGCTATGAAAACGGAAATACCCAACCTTATTGCTTTGTCGGCAACTACGACCGTGCCTTTGATGTTGTTTCCTTTGAATATATCAGAGAAAACTATGAATATATGAGAGAGCTTCTGATGTCGGCGATCGAAGCATTTGACCCTGATAAAACACAGGGAGCCGGTCAGAGATACGAAAGACTTTACAAAATGTTCTGTGTATTTGAGCTTCTCGGTCTCGGCGCCACCTATGTTCCTTCGTATGTAAACGGTGATGAATTATCCCGCGCGATCTATGAAGATCGCTATGCATGGGTATATGAGTACTATTATGAGTCCGGAATGAGATATTATGTATATATCCATACGGGCATTGATAGACCGGCAACGTTTAATCTTGACAGCAATCCCTTCATTCAGTTTACTGCAGGCAGTATTCGTTCAAGTATTACAAAGCAGCTTAAGGGTAACTAAAAGTAAAGCAGGAGCCATTTGGCTCCTGCTTTCAGGCTGTCGAAAAAGGCGC
>SVQJ01000036.1 GCA_015065395.1 Oscillospiraceae bacterium | reverse complement strand
AAAATACAGGAATGCTGCAGGCAAGGGTATTCCCTCGGCTTTCGCACCTTTGTGTTGCAGGGCGGAGAGGACGGGCATTATTCCGATGGGCTTTTGGTGAAGCTTATCGGGGATATAAAGAGGGAATTTCCTGATTGTGCTCTGACCTTGTCCCTTGGAGAGAGAAGCTATGAAAGCTATCTTTCTCTTTACAACGCAGGCGCAGACAGATATCTTCTTCGCCATGAAACCGCAGACAGGGCGCATTATGAATCCTTGCACCCGAAAGACCTCAGCTTTGATGAAAGAATGAGATGCCTTTGGGATCTCAAAAGGATCGGATATCAGGTCGGATGCGGCTTTATGGTAGGCTCTCCGGGGCAAAGCGGATATCATATTGCCAAGGACTTAAAGTTTATAGAAGAATTTTCGCCTCAGATGTGCGGAATAGGCCCTTTTATCCCTTGCGAAGGCACCCCGTTTTCTGACAAAGAGGCAGGAAGCGTTGAGCTTACCCTTTATCTTCTCTCTCTAATAAGAATAATGAAGCCGAAAATACTTCTTCCTGCTACCACCGCTCTCGGCACTCTCAAGGATGGCGGAAGAGAGCTTGGAATACTAGCAGGGGCAAACGTGGTCATGCCGAACCTTTCCCCCGAGGATGCAAGGAAGAATTACACTCTTTACAACAATAAGCTCTCTACGGGAGCTGAAAATGCTCATGCTCTCAGCCTGCTGAAAGAAAAGATCGCCTCTGTGGGCGCTGAGATAGTATGCGAGCGCGGTGACGCGTTGGAATGAAAACAGATAAATACAGATCGGAGTTTATTATGGCACAGTATAATGTAAAATCACTTAAGGCTGATGAGTTTATCAGCGACAGCGAAATAAGAGCCACTCTTGAATATGCGGAGCAGAACAAAAACAACGTTGCTCTTATTGATGAGATATTGGAAAAGGCGCGTCCCAAAAAGGATGGCAACGGTCTTTCATGCAAGGGCCTTAGCCACAGGGAGGCATCTGTTCTCCTTGCCTGTGAGATCCCTGAAAAGGTAGAGGAGATGTATCGCCTTGCAGAAGAAATAAAGCTTGCGTTTTACGGCAACCGTATAGTTATGTTTGCTCCCTTATATCTCTCCAATTATTGCGTAAACGGCTGCGTTTACTGTCCCTATCATTTGAAAAACAAGCATATCGCAAGAAAAAAGCTTACCCAGGAGGAGTTAAGACAGGAGGTCATCGCCCTTCAGGACATGGGGCACAAGCGCTTAGCTCTTGAGGCAGGAGAGGATCCCGTTCATAACCCTATTGAATATATCCTTGAATGTATCGATACCATATATTCAATTAAGCATAAGAACGGAGCGATCCGCCGTGTAAACGTGAACATTGCGGCCACCACCGTTGAGAATTACAGAAAGCTGAAGGAGGCGGGCATCGGTACATACATCCTCTTCCAGGAAACATATCATAAGGAGAGCTATCTGAAGCTCCATCCTACCGGCCCCAAGCATGATTATGATTATCATACCGAAGCTATGGACCGAGCGATGGAGGGAGGCATTGACGACGTGGGTCTGGGCGTTCTTTTCGGACTTGAGCTTTATAAATATGAATTTGCCGGACTTCTTATGCACGCAGAGCACCTGGAGGCTGTTCACGGTGTCGGCCCCCATACGATAAGTGTCCCCAGGCTTAAAAGAGCGGATGATATTGATCCCGATCAATTTGATAACGGTATCCCTGATGAGATCTTCAAAAAGATCATTGCCTGCATCCGCATAGCGGTTCCCTATACAGGCATGATAATATCCACCCGTGAGTCCGAAAAGGTGAGAGGGGAAGCCCTCAATATGGGTATTTCTCAGATCAGCGGTGCATCACGCACATCTGTTGGCGGTTATACCGAGGAGGAGCGTCCTCATGATTCCGAGCAGTTCGATGTTTCGGACCAGAGAACGTTGGATGAGGTAGTACGCTGGCTGATGGAAATGGGGCATATTCCCTCCTTCTGCACCGCTTGCTACAGAGAGGGCAGAACAGGAGATCGCTTTATGAGCCTCTGCAAATCGGGACAGATACTTAACTGCTGTCATCCCAACGCGCTTATGACCTTGACCGAGTATCTGGTGGATTATGCTACACCCGAAACACAGAGGGTGGGCTTTGCGCTTATCGAAAAAGAGCTTGAAAAGATCCCCGGCGAAAAGGTGAAGGCTATCGCACGCCAAAATATTGAGGATATCAAGGCTTCCAATCGACGCGATTTCAGATTCTGATATATAAAATTCCGTCCCCTTAAATATTAAAAAGGGTATTGATGTTAAGAATACGAACAAACCGAACAGCAACAGGAGAAAAATATGTCATTGAATGAAACTGCAAGCGCAGACAGACTGCATATAGGTTTTTTCGGAATGCGCAACGCGGGTAAATCCAGTGTTGTGAATGCGCTCACAGGGCAGGAGCTTTCGGTGGTGTCCGATTATGCAGGCACAACCACCGATCCTGTGAAAAAGGCAATGGAGTTGCTTCCTCTCGGCCCTGTGGTTATAATAGATACTCCCGGCATCGATGATGTTGGGGAGCTGGGAGAGAAGAGGGTCAACGCTGCAAAAAGGGTTCTCGCATCCTGCGATGTGGGGGTGCTTGTTGTAGACGGAACGAAGGGTCTTATGGAGTGGGATCGCCGACTCCTTTCTCACATGGAAAAAAGAGGGATCGCCCATATAACGGTATTTAATAAATGTGATCTTTTGGAAAGCGGAGCTTGTACTCCTTCGGATGCAAGCATTTGCGTCAGTGCCGTAACGGGAGAAGGAATAGGAGCGCTTAAGGAAATGATCGCCTCGGCGGCAAAGCCTGCGGAGAATCCGAGGAGGATAGTTTCCGATCTTCTTTCTCCGGGAGATCACGTTATTCTTGTTACTCCCATCGACAGCGCGGCTCCTAAGGGACGCCTTATCCTGCCTCAGCAGCAGACCATACGGGATATACTTGACAGCGGATGCATTGCCACCGTTACAAAGGAAACGGAGCTTGAAAGGACGCTTTCTCTTTTGAAAGCACCGCCGAAAATGGTGATAACCGATTCCCAAGCCTTCGGCAAGGTCTCAAAAATAGTACCGGAGAGTATTCCCCTCACTTCTTTCTCAATACTTTTTGCCAGATATAAGGGAAATCTTGTAAGCTCTGTAAAGGGCGCCGCGGCCTTGGCAAAAATAAAAAGCCGGGATAAGGTGCTTATTTCCGAGGGATGCACTCATCATCGTCAGTGCGGCGATATAGGAACGGTCAAGCTTCCTGCATGGATACGGGATTTCACGGGAGAGGAGCCGGAGTTTGAGTTCACGTCGGGAAATACCTTCCCTGACGATCTTTCTCAGTATAAGGCGGTCATTCATTGCGGCGGATGTATGCTCACGGAAAAGGAAATGCGCTACCGTGCCCGTCTGTGTGAAGACAGCGGCGTTCCCATGACAAATTACGGAATGACTATTGCTTACCTCCACGGAATACTTAAAAGAAGCCTTGAGCTGTTCCCGGAGATACTTGATGAGATCCGTTGAATAAGAAAAGGCCCAAAAGGCGCAGAGCGCAGAAGAATGAACGAGATCATTTTTCTGCGCTCTGCGCCTTTTACGATGTTTGATGGATCTGAATTGAGCAAGAGGTTAAGCTTTCTTCTTTTTTTGGCGTTTTCTTTCGGCTCTTTCTCTGAGGTGCTTGCCGATATCCCATTTGTTGAAGACATATTTATTGATCTCCGCTCCCAGCATGAATATGAACATAACGAAATACATCCAAAGCATAAGGAGCATGATAGTGGTAAGGCTTCCGTAGATATAGGAGGCTTCGGGGAAGAATCTGAAATAGAGAGAGAAGAAGATCGAGAAAACTACCCAACCCAAGGATGCAAAGATGGCGCCGGGCAGCTGAGCAAGAAAGCCCCTCGGCACTTTATCGCGAAGGCCCTTATATTCCGCTCTTGAAAATCGACGGCCCTTCTTCGCGACTGTATTGAAAATAGCAGCGAAAAAAAGGGAAAGGATAACCGTGAGAACGATGGGGGCGGCTCTGTAGACCGCTTGTATTATGAACACCAGCATTGGTGCACCCCCTGTCAGCTGTGCTGTTCTGTAGATCGTTTCTGCAAAGACCAGAGCCAGCAGGGATGCTATGATTATGAATATAAAAACGAAGGTATAAATAAAGGAGCGTAGAATATCGAGAAGGAAGTTCTCCCTCAGATGTACCTTGTATGCCTCCGAGATACCCTTGGCAACCGCGTTAACCCCTCGAGAAGCACTCCACAGGGTAGTTATAATGGTGAATGAGAGGAGGGAAGCGCCCGAATTATCAACCACCTCATGTACCATCGTGGAGAGAAGGGCGCCCAGCTGACCGTCCACATTTCTGTCGATCAGGCTAAGGAGCCAGTTGATATCGATAACATATTTCGCAAGACCGAGAAGAAGGATTATGAAGGGAATTGACGATACGATGATAAAAAAGGTTGCCTGAGCTGCATAAACTGCAAGCTGATCCTCTGTTATTATAACAAAATAACGGTAGATCTTATGAGCGATCTTTTTCGGGAGAGCGCAAAGCCATTTCAGCAAGGTATCACTCCTTTCTTTTTATCGGTTAAACGTAAAGAAATATTCCTTTGGTATTATACTAAATTTGTCAGAGAATGTCAAATCGGCGATCATCTGATCATTTAATGTTACGGTCTATATAGTCTTGCAGGATAAGCGTTGCAGAAAGCTCATCCACATTATCCTTGCGCTTTTTTCCTCGCACATTAAGCTCAGAGAGTATGTTATGAGCACTTACGGTGGTGAGACGCTCATCGTAAAGCTCAACGGGTATACCGGACATTTCGTAAAGCATCTGTGCGAATGCTCGGCATTTTTCGCTGCGAGGTCCTTCGGTTCCGTTCATGTTGATCGGATTTCCTACGATTATAAGCTCCGCTTTCTTTTCTTTTGCCGCTTCGGCAACGGCCTCGGCGGTCTTTCTCATACCCTCACGGCGCACACAGCCTGCTCCGAAAGCAAAGGTACCTGCATTAAGTGCAAGACCTGTTCTTGCGTCGCCGTAATCAACGCCCATGATTATTCTTGCCATTTTTATATGATTCCTTTATTTTTTTATTTTCTGTGCAAATTCCTTAACTTCCTTAAGTGTGGGGATGGATGTGGATGCACCGGGGCGGGAAACGCATATTGACGCTGCAAGGGTGGCAAATCTGGCAGCCTCAAGAATATCTCCCTTCTGGAGATAAGCATAGCTGAGAGCTGCGGTGAAAACATCTCCGGCGGCGGTGGTGTCTGCCACATTTACCTTATGCGCAGGGACTATATTATAGTATTTACCGTCGTAAACAAAGCTACCGCGATGACCAAGCTTCAGGACCACGTATTTTGCATTTGTCGCTCCGGCGAGACGGATAGATGCCTTTAAGCAGCTTTCAAGGGAATCGGGACGGATACCGGTAAGTATCTCGCATTCGGTTTCATTGGGAGAGAAGATCTCCACCTTTCCAAGCTCGCTGAGAGGGAAGTCTGCCCTGGCGGGACCCGCATCGACGAACAGAGGGATACCCTTTTCCCTGGCAAACTCTGCGCAGGCAAGAACAGCATTGTCTGGTATCTCGAACTGGACGAAAACTCCGTCGGGATAACAGTTAAAGGCTTCTTCCACATCAGCTTCCTTCAAGCGGGCATTTGCACCGGGATAAACGATTATTCGGTTTGCGCCGCTCTCCTCTTCAACAATGATGGAGGCAAGGCCTGTGGGTGCATCTTTATCCTCGAAAAGGAATCTTGTGTCAAGCTTTTCAGAGGCGTAGAGCCTTTTCAGCTTTTTAGCGTTTTCGTCTCTGCCCAGCTTTGCGCAAAACACGGTATCTGCCCCAAGGCGCGCAAAAGCAAGAGCGCTGTTGGCACCCTTGCCGCCGGGGATATAATCGCAATCTCCGTCGGATATTATTGTTTCCCCTCTTTCGGGAAGGCGGCTGACCCTCTGTACAAAGTCGATATTTGCAGAGCTGACAACGAGAATTCTCTTTTTCATATTTGTTCCTCTGAGTTTAGACATATATATCTATTATATAATGATATCCGACTTTTTGCAAGTACTAATTCGTTTACGAAAAAACCATTGAAATAACATATATGATATGGTAAAATGAATTATAAAATTTATATGTAAAGGATGCTTTGATATGAGCAAAGTAATATGCAGACCTATTGCAGAAACCGAAAAATGCTTTCTTGATGAGAGAATATACGACAAAAAGGTGTACAGCAAGGGCTCGATGCTTTTGGGAGAAAGATACAGCTTTCAGATAGCATATACAGGTGAGGATATTCCCTGGGGAGCGGCGCGTCTGAATTGCACCCTGAGGATCGAAAGCCCGATAGCAGATTGGATCGATGTTCAGACGGTGGAGAACGTTCCCGTACGTATGCCCAGAGATCCCGGATGTACGGATAAAAATTTCCTTCGTACGACCCCCGGGCTTTATCCCGATCTTCTCAAGCCTATCAATTCCGACAAAAGAGTTTATCCCATCTCCATGCTCCAGTCCCTTTGGATCGACATTTATGTTCCTGATGATGCTGAGGGCGGTACATATCCTGTGAAATTTTCATTTATCGGTGAGCAGGATGATGTGTTGGGCGAGTGTGCCTTTGAGGCTACGGTCATCGAGGCACTTCTTCCCGATCAGAAGATCATAGTCACCCAGTGGTTCCACGCAGATTGTCTCGCTGTTTATTACGGCGTTGAGATGTTCTCCGAGGAGCATTGGGCGATCCTTGCAAAGCATATTGACGTTGCAGTGAAAAACGGCATCAATATGATGTTCACTCCCGTTTTCACCCCTGCTCTTGATACAGTAGTGGGCGGAGAGCGTCCCACGGTTCAGCTTGTGGATGTGGAGAGGATTGACGGAAAGTGGTGCTTTGGCTTTGAAAAGCTTGAGCGTTGGGTAAATATGTGCCTTTCTCTGGGAGTTGAATATTTTGAGATCTCCCATCTCTTCACCCAGTGGGGAGCTGCTCATGCTCCCAAGATCATGGCGAACACCGAAAACGGATATGAAAAGGTCTTCGGTTGGGAGACAGATGCCTGCGGCGAGGAATATCCGGCATTCCTTCGCCAGCTTTTGCCTTGCCTTATAGAAAAGCTGGAGGAATTGGGCGTTGCGGAGAATACGGTGTTCCACATTTCCGATGAGCCGGGCGAATGGATGCTTGAGTCGTATTCTGCGGCTAAAAATACCGTTAAGGATTGCCTGAAGGGACAGATCATAATGGATGCTCTGTCCGACTATTCCTTCTATGAGAAGGGCATTGTTGAGCATCCTGCTGTTTCTACAGATCATATCGACAAATATATTGAGAATAATGTTCCTGATCTTTGGGCGTATTATTGCTGCTGCCAGGCAAATGAGGTCTCTAACAGATTTGTTGCCATGCCCACCCAGCGAAACCGTATAATCGGTCAGCAGTTCTTCAAATATGATATAGCAGGATTTTTGCAGTGGGGCTTTAATTTCTATTTTACCCAGGGAAGCCGCGATTTCTGCGATCCTTATCAGTGCTCTGACGGCGGCTGGTGGGTTCCTGCGGGTGATACCTTCTCCGTCTACCCTGCTCACGGGGGAGGGGCATACGAAACCATCCATCTTCTCGGCTTTACTGCCGCTTTGTATGACCTGAGAGCTTTCCGTCTTGCAGAGGAGCTTTTCGGCAAGGATGCGGTAATGGCAGTTATAGAAGAGGCGGGAGAGATAACTTTCAAGAAGTATTCTCACGATGATGAGCAGGTGCTTGGCGTTCGTGAAAGGATCAACAGAATGATCGCAGATCATATTTGTGAAAAATAAGCCATGAAAAAGCTTTTATCTTTTGTTTGCTTTTTGCTTTGCGTTTCTCTGCTTTTTTCCTGCGGAAAAAAGCAGGATCCCAATGAATATGACCATGCCGCCGATTTCACCGAGGAGGACGGAGAGCTTTATGCGACCGTTCCCACAGATCGCTTTGGCGGAGCTACGTTCAGGATACTGAACGCAAAAACGGGGGCCATTTCATCTAAGCTTGATTCCGAATCCGTTAACGGAGATAATCTTAACGAGGCTCTGTTCAGACGTAATTCCAATGTGGAGGAGCGGCTGGATGTGAATATTGAGGAGGAAAGGGATACCCCTGAAAACATTTCCGATAAAGCACGGAGTGCCTGCCTTGCAGGAGATACCTCGTACAGCGCTGTGTGCAATTCCTCCGATAGGATGGCGACTCTTGCTGTCAGCGGCTATCTTGTAAGCAGTGAATATCTCACAGGTGTCAATTTGTCAAAACCTTGGTGGAATGCCGAGGCCATTGATGCTACCGTCGTCGGAACGGACAAATATTTCTTTTACGGAGATCTTCAGCTTTCATACTACGATGCTCACAGCATGGTGGGTGTGAATATGGATATGGTGGAGGATATAAACGGCATTTCCGATCCCTATGAGCTGGTAAAGGAAGGGAAATGGACCCTTGACGAAATGCTCAAGATGATGCGTGCGGCGGCTTATGACGTGGACGGCAACGGTAAGCTTAATACCGACGACCGTTACGGTGCCGCTGTGGACAGCTCTTCGGTGCTGTCTCTTGTTATCGGCTGTGATACGGCTATGTTTTCTAAAAACGACGTGGGTATGCCCCAGATGGATTGTCTTGGAAACGATAAGTTTTATGATGTCTTTACATTTATTTCCGAGAGCTTTTTCCAGCGTCAGGAATATATCTACAACGTGGATCTTCATCAGGATGAAAAGATCAGCGCAGGGGATATGTTTGCCGAAGGCAAATCCATGTTTTATATTACCACGGTAGGGTCGCTTTATTCTCTTCAGAGCATGGAGTATGAATTCGGTGTGCTTCCCATGCCAAAGTATACGGAATATCAGAAGGAATATGTTTCATATCTCAATCCCGAGAAGGCAACTGCCATAGGAGCCATATCCACGGGAAGAAATTATCTGAGAACCGGAATCGTGCTTGAGAATCTTGCGGCTGAAAGCCACAGAGAATCGGGCCTTCGCGATTGCTATGTTGATACCGTGCTTTCGTTCAGATATGTAGATGATGCAAAATCAAGAGAAAGCCTTGCAACGGTTCTTGAAACGGGAACCTTTGACCTTGGAGATATATACGGATGGGGAAATATAGCCCAGTCTGTCAGAAGCCTTGCCGGAGATGATGATACCTTTGTGTCCACCATTTCAGCTTCTGAGCTCAAGACCCTTTCTGATATCAGAGAGACCTTTCAAGAGCTGGAAAGTATCAGATATGAATGATTTTGGTTTTGGAGGTGCCTATGTACGAGAAATTTGAAAAGCGCGCCAGGGAGATACTTGCCGGATTATCCTTGAAGGAAAAGGTGGGCCAGCTGAATCAGGCAGTCGTGGCAATGGAGGGCGATGATATTGAAAAGTATAAAGAGCGTGTTCGCCGCGGCGAGATCGGCTCCGTTATCCTTTGCAATTCTCCCACAGCCGGAAACGACGAGCAAAAGGCGGTTCTCACCGATCTGCTCAACGAATATCAGTACTGTGCTGTTGAAGAGTCTCAAAGCAGTATTCCCATGATATACGGCAGAGATGTTATTCACGGCCATCATACCGTATATCCTATTCCACTGGCTTCTGCCTGCTCGTTCGATCCCGAGCTTGTGCGTGATTGCTACAGATGTATAGCTAAGGAGGCTGCAACAGAGGGCACCCATTGGACCTTTTCTCCAATGATGGATCTATGCCGCGACCCCAGATGGGGCCGTATTATCGAAGGACTTGAAGAGGATCCTTATCTTTCTTCACAGATGGCAAGCGCAATGGTCAAGGGCTTCCAGGGAGATGATCTTTCTGACCCGTACAGTCTTGTTGCCTGCGCAAAGCATTATGTGGGATATGGCTTTTCCGAAGGCGGAAGGGACTATAACAGAACGGAGATATCCGATTATACCCTTTATAATTATGTTCTGCCCCCGTTCAGAGCGGCAGTGGAAGCAGGCGTGGGAACGGTTATGTCATCCTTCAATGATATAAACGGAGAGCCTGTGACCTCAAGCAAAAAATATCTCACGGCTATTTTGAGAGGGCAGCTTGGATTTGAGGGCTTCGTTGTTTCCGACTGGTATTCTGTATCTCAGCTCAAGCAGCAGGGGCTTGCCGAAAATGAGGCGGATTGCACTGCTCTTGCCCTTAATGCAGGCCTTGATATGGATATGTCTGATGAGCATTACGCCCATACTCTTGAAGAATTGGTGCTTTCCGGGCGGGTCTCGGAGGAAGTGCTTGACAGGGCAGTCTTACGCGTTCTGAAGATCAAGCTTGCAAAGGGGCTTTTTGAAAGACCTTATGCCCAGCCCCATCATGTGGACAGGGGCGAGCATATC
Source organism: Oscillospiraceae bacterium (assembly GCA_015065395.1). Taxonomy (GTDB): domain Bacteria; phylum Bacillota; class Clostridia; order Oscillospirales; family CAG-272; genus Avispirillum. Next base: position 1,533 of record SVQJ01000036.1, on the reverse strand, counting down.
GAGCTTTGCGAGCGGCTTGCGGCAGAGTCTATGGTGCTTGTGAAGAACGAGGCAGGAGTTCTTCCTCTTTCAAAGGATCAGAAAATCTCTTTGGGAGGACCGTATATTTATGAAAGACGATGCCACCACGGAAGCTGGGCCTTGGACGGTTATCTCGGAGCATCCACGCCCAACTTTCTTGAGGCAGTGAGAGAGGTCATGGGCGAAAGAGGTGAGCTTTTCGTTACCAGCGAGGGCCTCCACGATGATTCCAACTATATTTTTTCCCTGGGAGATACTGTTGTTCTTGCCCTTGGCGAGAATTATACGGATACGGGAGAGGCAAGATGCAGAAGCAATATCGGACTTTATCCTCAACAGCTTGAGCTGGCAAAAAGAGCTAAAGCACAGGGTAAAAAGACCGTGGGAGTTGTTTTCTGCGGCAGACCCCTTGCCCTTGAAAATATAGAGCCTTATCTTGATGCGATCCTTATTGCATGGCATTCCGGAACCCGGGGAGCTCATGCGGCGGCAAGGATCATTTTCGGTGATTACGAGCCCTCCGGCAGATGCGCCGTAACCTTTGCGCGCAAAACCGGTCATATACCTCTTTATTATAATGTTACTGCCACCCCCAGAGAGGTGGACGGTTATTACGGAATCAGACCCTCCAGCTCCTATGTGGATTCTATCGGAACTCCCCTCTATCCCTTCGGATACGGACTTTCTTATACGAAGTTCAAATATTCGGATATTCTTTGCGAAAACACGGAGATTTCCATGGAAGCTCTCAAAAAGGGCGAAAAGCTCTGTTTCAGGGTTAAGGTAAGCAATGTGGGCGAGCGAGAGGGAGTTGAGACCGTACAGCTTTATATCAGAGATGTAAAGGCTTCCATGATGCGGCCCCTGCGCGAGCTTAAAGCCTTTGAGAGGGTTATTATCCTTCCCGGTGAGGAAAAGGAGATCGCCTTTGAGATAGGAAAAGGATCCCTTGGGTTCTATCTTGCTGACGGAAGCTATACCGTTGAGCCGGGAGAGTTTGAGATCTATATTGGCGAGAACTGCTTGACTCATAACAAGGTGACCGTAAAAATTACGGATCGATAAAAAACGGTTGCTTTTTTGAAAAAGCTCTGCAAAAAGCTTTATTAAAAGCTAAGATTTAATTATACAAGGCAATAACAAAAAAAGACAGAACGGAAAATGAATGGTTCATTTTCCGTTCTGTTTTTTTCATTATTCCTTTTTGCGCTTTGCCTCTTCCTTAAGGCGAAGCTCGGTGTTGAGTATCTTCTTTCTGAGGCGGATGGTTTTGGGGGTGACCTCAATAAGCTCATCCTCTCCGATAAACTCGATGGATTGCTCAAGGCTCATGATCTTGGGAGGAACCAGACGCAGAGCTTCATCCGCGCCGGCGGATCGGATGGAGGTCAGGTGCTTTTTCTTGCAAACATTTAGTGCGATGTCCACCTGCTTCGGGCATTCGCCTACGATCATACCCTCGTAAACAGGGGTCTGTACTCCAATGAACATCTGTCCGCGATCCTGACAGTT
>SVQJ01000233.1 GCA_015065395.1 Oscillospiraceae bacterium | reverse complement strand
GAAGTATATTTCATTTACCACACCTCACTTCATTTGATTATACCACACCGCCAATGTAATGTAAATATTTTTGCAAATGGTGTGTCCTATATTGACAGCAGCAGAGGGTTACGTCTTAGGCGTCGGCGCGAAGATGTTCACAATTGCGGGCCCGGTGATCGTGTATGGTGTATCTGCAAGCGTAGTATACGGCTTGATTTATTGGATAACAACTTTATTCTAATGTAAAAGGCTTGACCAATTCGGTCGAGCCTTTTTTGTGTTAATTCAAATAAGGATCATCCCAGAGTTTTAAGGTTTGTCCCAATCCGAGCTTAACGGCATTTTGGTAAATGTCATAAGAATAGCCAACGTCCCAAACAGGCAATCCACCGGTAACAAAGCAAATTCTTTCCTCCTCGGATTCGCGTCCGAGGAGGGTTCCGTTGATTACGTCGCCCAAACTGGTAGCATCGGTAATGGGAGGAAGCTTGCCTTCGTATATCATTCGATAGATTTGAACGCCTATACCGTTGATGAATCTTTCATTTTCCGGAAGCTGAAGATGCTCGTCATAATAAACCTCGTGCATCGGAGCATGATCCCAGATCACCTTTGCGTCCGTATAATAATACTCGCCGATCGTACCGCGGCCGGTAAAAATGATCAGACTGCCGGGCTTGAGCATTTTATCGTCAATATGAATAGGCTTTACAGAAGAAGCAGCTACACTGACAATATCGGCGTTTTTGATCGCTTCTTCCAAGTCGGTAGTGGCAGTGGCCTTCAAATTGTATTTATTTGCCATTTCATTGGCAAAAGCCTCGGCTTTTTCGATAAAGAGATCACAAACGACGACCTCTTCCAATTCTTTTGCTTCAAGAGCAATTGCATCAAAGCAGGCTTTGCTAACGGGACCTGCACCAATACATGCGCATACCTTAGCATTTTTACGAGCAAGATACCGTGTAGCAACACCTGGAACACAACCGGTGCGCACGGAACTGACCAAATTGGCGGACATAAGAGCCAGGGGTTCGCAAGTATCGGCATCATTGAGCATAACCATCAGAATGGACCGAGGCAAACCGCGCTGAGGATTGATAATATTGGAGCCGTACCATTTTTGTCCGGCAACGTTAAAACGTCCGCCTACGTATGCAGGCATCGCCATAAAACGGCGGTCCGGTGCATCCAGCGGCATATTTGGGAAGGGACTTTCCTTAGGAAACTTCAACGCAATGCCGTGGGCATTATGTTTGTCGCCTCCCATTACGTAATCTCCCTTACTCAAAAGTCCAAATAACTCTTCCTCTACGTCAATGCAGTGCTTCACGTCCAAAACACCAGCCTTGATCATATCTTCTTCGCTCAAATAAAGAAAGTTCGTCGCTTTTCCCATATATTTTTCTCCTTTATTTCTTATCTTGAATCTATTATAAATAGGTCAAATATTTTATGTCAATAGTAAATCAAAAATTATAAAACAGCAGCACGAAATGCAGCAACAGTATCATCCGAAAGTGAGAGACAATCTATGCTTTCGGGAAATTCATTAAAAACGGTAAAATAATGTGTTAAAGCAGCGAGGCAACTGCCAAGATATGAGGGGTGGGACAGATCAGCGTTGTAAAGATCGATTTCGGGATGTTTCGTTGTTATCTTTAAAAAATTATCACCAACCGGAGATATTATTGCACCGTGGGATCGAGCAGCTTTGGAATAAGCGTCAGAAAGTAATTTCGTCATACTTTCCGTAGTCCAATTATGTTCTTCGAGCTTCGGACAGCCGTCCTTTCTCCCCCAAGTTGCATATAATATCAGCTTTTCTGCAAAATTTTTGACTTTTTCCACGACGAAATCGACACCGTCCATAAAAGCTTGAAAATCAGCAGCAGGCAAAACACTTTGCTCCTGAATGAAACAAACGTCAAAATGATGCCCTTTCAAAAGATCGTCCAGCTTTTGCGTTACGGGATCCTCGTTATCCTTGTATGCAATCAGCTTTCGTCCCCCCTTCGTAACGCTGAAAACGGAAACGTCGTGACCGTTCGCATTTGCAAGTTTCTCAAACATTGCGGGCATATCGTTATAGAACGTGTAACTGTTACCGATAAATAAAATTTTCATAAAGATACCTCCGAGAATGGATTCGAATACATTTTAACACAAGGGCGAAATAGTCAAGTCATGAAAGATCGTTGATTTTCGAAAGGACGATCAAAAACAGCATCATCCACATCCTTAAGAGTGCAAAGCTTGTAAGTAGACGTTTTATCAAATTTACTGCTGTCGCAAAGAAAGACCTTCGTTTTTGCACAACGAAGCATAAGCTTTCTAACATAATTTTCCTCTTCTGTGGAATCGGAGATGATACCGTCCTTTGAGATGGATTGAGAAGAGAAAAAGACAATATCTGCGGAAATTTCAGAAAGAGCGCGAAAGGTTTCTGTTCCGCATAATGCCACACCCCCTCCGATGGAATGTCCACCGAGACAGTGCGTATGTATTCCAAGCTCAATGGAACTCATCGCAGTGGAAAGATTGTTGGTAAAAAGAGTAACCTCCTTGAGTTTTGCGATGTATGGCAGCAAAAACGTCGCAGTCGTCGAGCTGTCCAAAAGGATCGTTTGTCCGTTTTTCAAAAAACGAGCTGCACTTTGTGCAATGGCACGCTTTTCTTTTACGTTCTTTCTGGA
>SVQJ01000035.1 GCA_015065395.1 Oscillospiraceae bacterium | reverse complement strand
TATTTAATCGGCAGAGTTTGTTTTTTGTGACGCTTTGCTATGACTTTTCTGCGTTCTGCGCCTTTTTCGACAGTCTGTAAAAAAGGACACCTCGGTGTCCTTTTTTTGTTACTCAATATTAACTGTTCTTTAAGCTTATAACGAATTTTTCCATCCGCATAACGGCTTCTTTAAGATGCTCGAGGGAATATGCGTAGGAAATGCGGGCGTATCCCTCGCCGCAATCACCGAAGGCGTTTCCTGGAACGATCGCCACATTGTGCTCCTCAAGGAGACGCTCGCAGAATTCCTCGCTTGTGATCCCGAAGCCTTCCGTTTTCATAAATACATAGAAAGCGCCCTCCGGCATCTGACAGTCCAGACCGATATCTCGGAGTGCTTTAATAAGATATCTGCGCCGGCGGTCATATTCGGTCTTCATCATTTCGATGTCGTCGTCACCGTTCTTCAAAGCCTCGGTGGCCGCATATTGGCTCACGGTGGGCGCGCACATAACTCCGTACTGATGGATCTTGAACATTGCTTCCGTTATCTCCTCCGGAGCGGCGGAAAAGCCGAGCCTCCAGCCTGTCATTGCATAAGCCTTTGAAAATCCGTTGATTACTATGCAGCGCTCCTTCATGCCGGGGAGATTTGCAATAGAGGTGTGCTTTTTTCCATAGGTAAGCTCTGCATATATCTCATCTGAAAGCACAATGGCATCAGTTTCCCTTATCACATTGCAAAGTGCTTCCAGCTCTCCTTTTTCCAGAATGACACCGGTAGGATTCGAAGGGTAGGGAATAACGATGAGCTTTGTCCTTTCGGTTATCGCCGCCCTCAGCTTTTCGGGGGTAAGCTTGAAGCCTTCCTCGGGTGTGCATTCAACGGTAATGACCTTTCCTCCTGCCATCTCGACTAAGGGACCGTAGCAAACGAAGGAAGGAATTGGTACGATAACCTCATCGCCGGGGTCAACGAGAGCTCTGATGGCAAGGTCTATGGCTTCGCTTGCACCGACTGTGACCAGAATTTCAGTTTCAGGGCAGTAGGAGAGGGAAAAACGGCGACTGAGGTATTTACATATCTCATCCCGAAGCTCCTTTGTGCCCCTGTTAGAGGTGTAAAAAGTGTGACCTTCGGCGATGCTGTCTATTCCTGCATCGCGGATATGCCAGGGGGTCGCAAAATCCGGCTGTCCTACCGTGAGGGAAATAATACCCTCACGCCCGGAGAGCATATCAAAAAATTTGCGGATGCCTGAGGGCTTGAGATCACGTGCCGTTTTTGAAAGTGCCTTGGAGTAGTCCATCATCAGTTGCAGTTCTCTCTTTCGTCTATACGGCTGCTTTTGTGAACGATGCCGTTGGATTTGTATTTTTTCAGAACGAAATGGGTGGAGGTGGAGATAACGCCTTCAATGGGAGCAAGTTTTCTTGCCACGAAATAGGCGATCTCCTTCATGGTGCTTCCTTCAATAGTCACCTGAAGGTCATATCCGGAGGAGGACATAAGATAAAGGTTTTTAACCTCGGGATAGCGGTATATATTTTCGGCAATGCGGTCAAATCCCCTGTCAGGCTGAGGATTGACCTTAAGCTCGATAAATGCACAAACATGCTCTCCCTCGATCTTATCCTCATCGATTATTGCCTGGCATCCCAAAAGGATGCCCTTTTCTTTATAATCGGAAATCTTATTTTCGATCTCCTCCTCTGTCATATCAAGCATAGCTGCCATATCGGCAGTGGAATAGAGGGCATTGTCGCAAAGAAGCTCAAGTATAGGTTCCATGGTGATTCCTTTCAAAAAAAATAATAAAGTATAAGCTATTTTACAATAAAATGAGCGTTATTACAAGATTTATTCTGCGTTTCCCAAAAGAAACTCTTTGGGGGGCACGGATGGCGTATCAAGAAAGCTGTCAGCGTTGGTTGAAGCGAAAACTGTATCAGGCCCATTTGAAAATGAAAAATCATTTTTGTAAAGCGGTCCGTGGTCTCCAAACCATACGCAGTCGTAATCCGAAAGGAAAGGATAAGGAGCGCTTTCGCCGTATGCGCCGCCGAAATATGCAAATTTTTCGCCGTGTGAGAGTATTTCAAGGCGGATGATGGGTTGAACAGAGCGTTTTATGTACCTGTTCGTATAGGTTATTATCTCGGCTTCTTCAAAGCTGATAATATCTCCGGGTGTATAGGTGCTGAAACCTACGTTATACTCCTCCGCTACCGTTTTAAGATGCTCAAAATCATCTCCCTCGGGCACGAGCAGGGTCCGCACAACCGTTGTGGAAAAAAGATTTGCAAGAGTGGATTGATAAGCGGTGTGATAGTGAGTGAGCATATAGGTCTCGATCTCAACGCATCTGTTCTTACCTGCTTTGAAGAAAGCAGAGGTGCCCACTCTTTTGTAGCCGTTTCCGATATCTATCACCATTGCCTTTTGCTCTGATAAGATAACGATTCCCTCTGAGGCTTTGTGAGTAACGGGACAGACGGCGGTGACATTATCGAATTTTTGGTTGTATCCCTGAATATAGACGATGAAAGTACAGATGATGGCAACAGAGAGTGCTATGGATATAGCTCTTTTGAACCCTTTGGCAACGCAAAAGGCTATCACTGAAAGAAATATCAGAATGCAGAAAAGCAGGGCAAGGGGATATTCCAGAGAAATAACGATATTTCTCCGCAGGGAAAGCCTGTTGGCAAAGGCAAAAATGAATCCTATATAATTAGCCGTAAGATCTCCGGCTACGGAACACAGTGCGGGCGCAGGGGAAAGAAGGAACAGCAGAGGAAGAAGCCATATCAAGAAATTGCAGAGCAGAGAGAAGATAGGACTTGTTATGGGAGAGATCAGGGAGATCTCTCCGAAATACAGCCATGAAAGGGGAAGGAGAAAAAGACAGATTATGACCGTGAGAAGCATGGATTCTGAGAACACCTTGAAAAAGGCCGTCACACGGAGCAAAATGGGATTGGCTCTTTTTAGATCAGTCTTTTCGGCTTCAAGCTTTTCCTTCTTTTCCGTGAATAGAAGCAAGGCCATGACGCAGCAAAAGGAAAGCTGAAGACCTATATCACCGGCGCTGTATGGATCGAAGAGACATATCAGCAGCCCGGAGATCCCAAGATTTGTAAAGCCGTCTGTCCCTTTTTTGAAGAAGGAGGAGGCTATCATGATTATAAGCATAATGCCTGCTCTGGTTATAGAGGGGCAAAAGCCTGTGATTATCATATAGAAAAGGACGGTGAAAACAGACAGAAGCCTTCTTGTATTCACATGAAGATTTTTCAGAAGGGCGTTTAACGCCGCACAGATCACGGTCAAGTGCATGCCGGAAAGGGCAAGTACATGGCACAGACCGAGACGGGTGAAATCTCTTTGGAATTCTTCGGAAAGAAAGCTGTCATTACCCAGTATGAGAGCTGCGGCAAAGCCACCGCTTTCCTTCCCCAGAATATCGACGAATTTATCCGATAGTCCAAGATTCAGGTCTCTTGCATAGGTGAGCAAGGAGGGTTTTTCTCTGCCAAGGTGCTTTGCTTTATCGCATTCACCCTTAAGGAATATCCCCCTTGAGAGATAATATGTTTTTTCTTTGAATTGCTCACTGTCCTCGGGCAGTGAAATATCTGCCTCAAATTCAATGATATCTCTGTCAGAAAAACCGGGCGGAGCTGAAAGATTCATGTAAATATCCACGGCATTGTCATCAATGCTTTTGACCTTAACCGTATAATAGGCTCCGTAAGAGGATTGCCAGCTCGAGCTTTCTACAGAGGCACAGACGCGGGCAGTTTTGCCGTCGTATTTTTCCAGCTTTTCGAAACGCAGGTCGATCGCATGGTAATAAAGGGAAGAGGCAAGAGCGGCGCCGGCGAAAAGGAAGGAAAGGGTGCGCAGGCATTCTCTTTTGTAAGCATCCTTTATGCGCTTTTTTGAAATGATCCTGACAGCAAGAACAGATATGAAAAGAAAAATGAAAATCGCCGCAGACAGGAGCCTAAAGCTTCGGTCGGCGGCGAAGGAAATGCAGGAAAGAGTGTAAAACGTTATCGAAAAAACAGCTAAAGGCCTTAAAATTATTGCTTTCAATTATTCGTCTCTTTTAAGTATCTCAAGCTCTTTCATGAAGGTCTCAACATCCTTGAATTCACGGTGAACGCTGGCAAAGCGCACATAGGCAACAGCATCCTTCTCGCGCAGCTTATCCATAGCGATCTCACCGATATCAGAGGAAGAGATCTCACGTCTGAGAGAATTATGGATCTCTGCTTCGATCTCATTTGCAAGTATTTCAGCGTTGACGGGACGCTTTTGGCAAGCGCGCAAAAGACCTGAAAGAAGCTTGTTTTTATCAAAGAGCTCCTTTGAGCCGTCCTTTTTCACAACGACGGGCTGGAACGCGTCTATAACCTCATAGGTGGTGAAGCGATGCTTGCAAACAAGGCATTCGCGGCGGCGCCTTATAGAATTGTTATCCTCAACAGGGCGGGAATCCACAACTTTTATATCTTCAGAACCGCAGGAAGGGCATCTCATGGTACAACCTCCGAATATGATGGGCAAAAGCCGTATTTTCTAACTGATTTCTAATATTATACACTATTTATCTATATTTTGCAAGAGAAAAATACATTATATTGTGGTTTGGCGGAGTTTTACACATAATTTTTTTCAAGATGTAAAAATTCGCCCCCCCTGTTATCAAACGCCGGAAAGAATGCGCTTGAACATATTTATATCCTTTGCATTTACATCTGAACTTTTATCTATATCAGCAAGATTGGGGTCGATATTTGAAAAGGAACCTGCCGTATAACGTATAAGAAGGTTAATATCTGCCGCATTGATGATCCCATCCTCGTTCACGTCTCCCGTCTCACAGGGAGTATGGAAAATATCAATGCCTGTGAAAATATAATCTCCGCTGCCGTCATTATTCAGATAAAGTATATTCACTCTGTTGTCGGTAATGGATCCGCCGCGGTGGGAGGAAATATTTATAAGGCTTCCTCCGCCGGGGAGAGCTTTCGTTTTGCCTACCCTGATATAAAAATATGATCCATGAAACTCCGCTATCCGCCAGACCGTCAATTCAGCATCATATTGGGTCTCGTATTTTGTTGCACCGTCCTTGTAATACACTTTGTCGGTCTTGGGGTCGAATGCGCTTATAAGATACATGGTACCGTTGGTATCTCTGTAAAGACGAAAGCTGTAGCCCCCGCCGTTCTCTACTCCGTCTGCAATTCTTCCATCGATGCTTATAGGGGCGCAATATAGCTTTTTTGCCGCAGTGGGATCGGTTATATCCCAGACCTGATGATACCAGATATCCTCCATGGAAACGCTTCTTGCCATCGCCGCCTGGATATAGGCGGAATTATAGGTGATATGGAGAAGCCTTCTTCCGTCCTCCGTTTGGGTCCAGAGAAAGTCTCCGCCGTTGTTATTCTGATTGGCAGGATAATAATTGCTCAATCTTTTTTCAAAGGTGTATCTTTCATCCTGAGTTCCAGTAACTCTGGAATAATCGGCCTCTACGATGCTATAGGAATATATTTCAGTCTTGGTGATATCGGGAATATAATACAGATCAAGCTCATCCCAGGCGTAGTTTGCGGAATGGCGGAAGATATAGTTATCCCACATATAGCTCCGATCCGCTTCGGTGATGCCGTAGTCATTGCCCACCTCGGGATAGCCTATTGAGGATATCTTTATATCTCGCTGTGCCATAAGCATAAGGCCGCCGTTTTCGTCCACAAAGCCGTACATATAGCAGTGGCGTGCTTCAAGTCCGACTGTGTAAACAGTGCGGCTCCAGCGTTTTTTTGTCATATCAAAATATGTCCAGTTGAAGGATGCGCCCTTAGTTGAGCCCTGTCTGTAGTCTCCGCCTGCGTGCATACAGATTATACGGTCATTCTTCTCATCATAGAAGCTGGTTCCGTAGCCGTAGCCGTCATGAGGGCCGCCGGAGGCGAAGCCCGTATATGAAGTGACCTCTCCGGTCTTTGCGTCCAGCTTATGAGCGCGCATATCAAGTCCCTCGGTGTTTATATTCCTACAGTTGTCGGAGGTTGAGGTGACGGCCCAAACATTCTCATCCTTATCCACGAGAAGAGAGACCTGACTGGAATCATAGTATTTTTCGCCGGTAAATATAACCTCGCTCGTGCCGGTTTCAAAATCGACCTTAAAAAGAGACCAGACATCAACTGTGCCGTCCTGTGATGGATATGAATCTGTTATATAGGCGCAATAATCCCCGTGGAATGTATGAACGCATCTTGTCTGATGATTACCGTGACCGGAATTGGGGCCGGGATAAGCTCCCGTTTCTGAAAGGTTGATAAAGTCTCCCATTTCGATGCCGGTAGCGGCAGTGACAGCAGCCGCCGCAAGCATAAAGCACGGGCAAAGCGCAAGTACGGTGATAAAAGCCACAAATGCGCCAAAAAGCTTTTTCATAATTCCTCCTTCGGTCATAGACATGATAAAAAAGTTTTTTTTACAGTATACAGGATTTTTCAAGGATTTTCAACAGCGAATGGCTCCTTTCATTGATTTGCTCGCTAAGAAAAAGTATTATGAAGCCGTTATTTATTCAAATTGATTTTTACTGTTGTAATTTTCTCTTTGAAGTGGTAAAATAAACTATATTATATTTTTTAGGAGTTATTATGTTTTCAAATAAGATAGCTGACATAAGAAAAGACTTTGCAGACGGCGTCCATACCGAGGTGCGCTGTCAGCAGAACAAGTCCCGCAGTGTTGCAATAGTTTCCGGCAATCTCACGGGTAACGCAAGAAGCGAAACAGAGGGCGTTTCTGCAAGAGTTTACAAAAACGGAGTTTACGGCTTCTCCTCTATGGCGGAGGTAAGCGTTGAGGCGGCAAGAAGCGTGCTTCGCGCCGCAACGGACAATGCTTGTTTTATGGATTCTCGTATAAACAAGGGTAAGGGGCCGATCATCCCCATCGCTCCTCAGGAGATATTCTGTCCCACATCGGGCATTGACGTTGAGCAGAAAATGTATATTGATTTTGCACGTGAGATTGACAGCTATGTTGAGAAGCACTGCAAGAACCTCACAGGCCGCGGAATCTCCGTCAGAGCGGATTCCATGGATAAGTATATCGAGGTTTCCGACGGATGCTCAGGCCACAGCTATATCCCCCGTTCCTATATTTATCTGAGAATGACCGCAGAAACAAAGGACGGTCTTCCCGTTGAAAGGTTTATTCCCATTGGCGGCTTCGGCACCTTTGATACCTTCTTCACGACCCCTGATGCACTTTTCGCCAAGGTGGATGATCTTTATGAAAAGATCATGCTAAAGAGAGAGGGTATTTATCCCGATGCAGGCGTAAAGACCTGTATTCTCGGCGGAGAGCTTTCAGGTATGCTTGCTCACGAGGCTGTGGGACATACCGTTGAGGCAGATCTGGTTCTCGGCGGAAGCGTTGCGGCTCATAATCTTAACAAGAGAGTTGCAAGTGAGCTTGTTACTATGATCGATTATGCTCACACCTGCAACGGTGTTGAAGCACCCCTTCCCGTATATATAGACGACGAGGGAGTTCCCTGCCGCGATCAGGTGCTCATCAAGGACGGTATACTTACAGGATATATGAACAGCCGTGAGAGCGCAGAGAGATTCGCAATGGAGCCTATGGGAAATGCACGTGCATATTCCTTCTCCGATGAGCCCCTTATCAGAATGAGAAACACTGCTATTGCTCCCGGAACATCTACCCTCGAGGAGATGATCGCTTCCGTTGATGACGGATATTATTTTACCGATACAAATAACGGTCAGGCTGATACCACGGGAGAATTCATGTTCGGTGTCTGCATGGGATATGAGATCAAGAACGGAAAGCTTGGCCGCCCCCTGCTTGATACCACCATTTCAGGAGTTGCCTTTGAAATGCTCAAGACCGTTGATATGGTATCCGATACTATGGAGTGGTCCTCCTCCGGCTATTGCGGCAAGAAGCAGCCTATGCCTGTTGGCATCGGCGGTGCCGCGGTTCGTTGCAAGGTAACCATCGGCGGAAGATAAGAAAAGGGAGGTTAAGTATAATGGATAAGCTTTGTTTTGTTACAGAACAGGTAATAGAGAAATTAAAGGATAGCGGCGCTGATATGGCATATTGCACCGCCTCCTCCGGAGAGACCCGTGAGTTTAACGTTGAGGGGGGAGAATTCACTCTTTTCAGAACTCTTTTTGATAATTCTCTCACCTTAACAGCCTTTATCGACGGCAAAAAGGGAAGCGTGGGACTTAATAGCTTTGATGAGGAAAAGATCGATGAGGCGGTTGAAAACTGCATCGCCGCGGCAAGATCCTCCACTCCCGACAGTGCCTGGGCGCTTGCACCCGGTAAAAATGAGAAAAGCTTTAAGAACGGAGCTGTCACTCCGGATCTTGATCTTCTTTTCGACCGTACAAAGGAGCTTTTGGAGACTATTGAGAGAGATTATCCTCTCATAGTTATGGAGCAGATGATCGTGGCGCACGAAAATGCTCACAGTGTTTACCGCAATTCCAACGGCGCCCTTTACACAAAGCAGGCAGGATATTATAATTTCGATCTTATGTATTCTGCCCACGAGGGCGAGGAGGGATCTTCCTTCTTCTCCACCGGGGTCATAACCGATAATCTTGACAGACCTGCCATTGAGCTTGGCTCTATTGCGAAGGATCTCTCCGATGTTCAAAAGCAGATCCATACAGTTCCCACTGAGGGTAAATTTACCGGCACCATGCTCCTCTCCCCTTCGTGCTTTGGCGAGTTTATCAGCGAGATCGCAGGTAATTTTGCCTCTGATAGCCCCATTCTTGAGGGCACAAGTATATGGAAGGATGCTTTGGGCACTATGGTGGCTGACGAGCGCATTACCGTTTCCTTCAATCCTTCCGAAAAGGAGATCGTTTGCGGCCAGTCATACACAACAGAGGGCTTTGTGGCAGAGGATTTTGACTTCATCAAGAACGGCCGTCTGGAAAGCTTCCTTGTAAGTCTCTATGTTTCTAACAAAACAGGTGTTGAAAGAGCTAAGAATTCCGGCGGCAGCATGGTTATCGCTCCGGGAGACAGATCTTTGGATGAGATCATTGCGGGAATCGGAAAGGGTATCCTTGTGGGTCGCTTCTCCGGCGGCTCCCCTGCAAATAACGGAGATTTTTCAGGCGTTGCAAAAAACTCCTTCCTTATCGAAAACGGAAAGATAAAATGCGCCGTCAGCGAGACTATGATTGCGGGAAATCTTGCGGATATGCTGAAAAACCTGGTGGCTATTTCAAAGGAAAGAATGGCAGACGGTTATTCTCTTCTGCCCTATGCGGCATTTGACGGAATCACGGTTTCGGGAAAATAATAATTTGTTTCTTGCACGCAGAAACGGTCGCTTTTCGAAGAAAGACTTGCAAAAAAACTTTAAGAGTTAGTTTGGATAAAGATCGCAAGACAAAAGCCGCCGTAGATGCTATAACCTAAAAAGAGTAAGGTGCACAAAATGAGCTTGTTCATTTTGTGCACCTTACTCTTTTTAGCGGCTTTTTGCCTTTTCGTTATCGTTGCTATTCTTAAAATTCCTTTGGTTCTTTCCTTTTAAGGGAAGAACCAAGAAAAAGCTGTATTTCTTGCAAATCTCTCCCTTTTTTGAGGGTGTTGAATTATTGCACAAATACAGGGCACGGGTTTCAGGCCGTGCCGAAAAAGCTCTATTTTTCTTTGGGTTTAATTACCGTTGGTCACAAGCTCCGACAAAAGACGGATAAGCTCGGCTTTATCGAGCTCTGCGCATCTTGCATATTCGCAAACGACCACGCCTCTAACGGAGTTTTTGCCGCTTTCATCAAGGGCAAAAAACAGCTTATTAAGCTCGGGGATGGCTTCAAATGAGCTTCCCTTGGATACCTTTTCATCTCCGGGATTAAACTGATAGAACAGATCCTCCGGAAAAGCGCCGCTGCTTCGGAGCAGATCATGAGTTCTGCAGTTATAATCGAAAAACATAACAATGGAGAGGTAAGTATTCCATGAGAGAGATCTTGCTCCCGTTTCCGTCAGGCAATAGGTCTGCCTGGAAACACCCACAAGGCCTGCAAGCTCATCCTGAGAAAGTCCTGCTCTTGCGCGAAGGGCGGCAAGCTGGGGAAGGAGCTTGTTGATATATTCCTGTTTTTTCTGGGCGCTTATGGACCATCTTTTTCCATACTTCATACAACACCGTGCTTTCATTTGCTTTGTTTTTTCAAAACTTGCGGGAAAATTAAATTTACGATTCCGTCCCTCGTATTTTCCGCATTTTTCTTGACGGTACAAATACTATCCTAATTAAAAATTTAGCAGAATAATGTACCAAAGTCTACTAACATTTTTGTAACAAATTGTGTATTTTTTGTGTACAAATTACAATTAAGGCACATTTTGCCTGTTATTTATACCTTGCCATGTATTTCTTCGGTACAACTCTTTATCTATATCATTAGCAACAACGGTTTTTCTTCTGCACCAAAGCGGAGCAACAAGACTGTCTCCCGGTGCATCTCCTGTCACTCTTGCTATCACGGTACGAGGGTCAAACAGCTCTATCTGATCAGCGGCCAGATTTACATATTCATCCTTATCCATAGGAACGTAAGCTCCCGAAAGGTACATTTTTTCAAGTGGGGTATCCTTTAGGATATGCAAAAGATGAAGCTTTACCATATCGGGGGAAAGCTCTGCCACCGTTTTGGCGCTTTCAAGCATCATATTCCGATCTTCTCCGGGCAGACCGTTAATGAGATGAATGCAAAGGGAGATATCCCCTCCGGCAGAGCGTAGTTTTTCATAGCCGTCTGTGAACTCCTTGTAGCTGTGTCCGCGGTTTATCCTTTTTGCAGTTTCATCGTGAATGCTCTGAAGTCCCAACTCCACCGTCAGAGGGATCTTTTTTGACGTACGCAAAAGAAGCTCAACCACATCGTCCGAGAGGCAGTCGGCGCGAGTGGCAACAGCAAGCATCACGGCTCCATCAAATGAAGCGCACGTATTGTAGACCTCTTCCAACTTTTCTAAAGGAGCGTAGGTGTTGGTATGCGCCTGTAAATAAGGCACGAAGCGCTCCACATCCCATTTTGATGCCACCGCACGAACTCCGTTTTTGTACTGGGCTGAAAGAGTATCTCCTGCTTTGGCTCCGGAGGATCCTCCGGAACAGTAGATACATCCTCCTTTTCCCTTGGTGCCGTCAATATTCGGACAGGAAAAGCCTGCATCAAGGGATATTTTTGCGCATTTACCGCCAAAGCGCTTCTTCATATAATAATCGAAGGTATGATACCTTTTGTTCGAATCGCTGTAGGGAAAAGGGTTCTTTTCCCTTTGGGTCTGTTTTTTCATGGCTGTGATCTCTCCGATAACCCAAAATTTGTTATCCATAGAAATAATACACTAAAATCAGTATTATTTCAAGTAACTGACACGATTTGGCAAGTAAAGTCAAAATATTATGAAAAGCTCTTGACACAATATATCGTGCAGTGGTATAATCCCTACTAAGGTGATCACCTTAAAATTCAATACAGGGGTGCTGCGAAAGCGGCTGAGACGGCTATTTGCCGAACCCTTTAACCTGATACGGGTAATTCCGGCGTAGGGAGCATTGAGCTTATAATAGCTTTTTTGGAAACCTCTGCGGCCGCAGAGGTTTTTTTATGCTCTTTCACTTTCGGACAAAAGAAAGGAAAGCTTTTATGAACAACACAAAAAAATTGACCCTCAAAATCTGCGAAAGCGCGATAATGATAGCGCTTGCAACGATCCTGAGCCTTCTGAAAATAGTGGATCTGCCGTACGGCGGAAGCATTACCATGGCATCCATGCTTCCCATTCTTATCATCGCCTACAGACACGGAACTCTTTGGGGACTTCTCACAGGCCTTGTTCACGGTGCTCTTCAGCTTCTTCTGGGAACATCAGCTCTCAGTTACGTGACCGGCGCGGCAAGTATTATCGCCGTTATCCTTTTGGACTATATTCTTGCC
>SVQJ01000232.1 GCA_015065395.1 Oscillospiraceae bacterium | reverse complement strand
GGTGCATGAATTTTGCGGAATTATAGGAGGGGATCGCAAAAGTGATAAGCTTTTCCATACTTATAAACAATCCTTTCTTTTTGCTCGGTGCCATGCTTTTCAAATACTGCTGTGTTTATGAACCTTCACCGTTCACAAACACATATATCTGATTAATTATACCTTCAAAAGCCTTGATTTGCAATAGTTTTTTTGAAAACTGCTTGTCTTTAGGGTGATTTTGGTATAAAATGAAGAAAAAACGATGGGGAGGAATATATGGCTAAGGTAAATTGGAAGGGCGGTGCACTTCTTGCTCCGGTCCCGCCCGTGCTGGTAACCGTGGGTAACGGGGAAAAGTCCAATGTGTTCACGGTGGCATGGACAGGGCTTATAAACACCGTTCCGCCGAAGACATATATATCTGTGCGACCCAGTCGTTATTCTTATGATTTTATCAAGGAAAGCGGCGAGTTCGTTCTGAATCTCACTCCGTCATCCCTTATCCGTGCGGCAGACTGGTGCGGCATCCATACGGGAAGAAAGGCGGATAAGTTCGCAAAATGGTCATTGACAAGAGCTGCGGCAAATGAAGTTTCCGTGCCTATAATCGAGGAGTGTCCCCTTTCTCTGGAGTGCCGCGTTTTTGACATTATCGAGCTTGGCAGCCACCATATGTTCCTTGCGGATATAGTATGCGTGGACGTGGATGCGGAGATTATTGACAAGGAAGGCCGCTTGCATATCGAAAGGGCAGGTCTTGCAGCGTTTGCCCACGGAGAATATTTCGAGCTTGGAAGGAGCCTTGGCAGATTCGGTTTTTCCGTCAAGAAAAAGAAAAAGCATTCTCAAAAAAGATAACTGAAAGGCAAAAAGGCACTAAAAAGGAAGATACCCGAAATGAGCGAGCTCATTTCGGGTATCTTCCTTTTTGGTGTATGACCCATGGCGTTGCTTTAGCGGCGATTTTTTTGCTAAAGCATCATATTTTCAATTTATTTCTTTCTCCAAAGTCTGTGGGAGAAGAGCAGGAGCATGGGAAACAGCTCAAGTCTTCCGAGGAGCATTGCAAAGGAGAGAAGCAGCTTTGAAAAAACGGAATAGCCGGAGTAATTGAACATGGGGCCTACAGCGCCGAAGCCGGGACCGATGTTATTGAAGCAGGCGGTAGTTGCCGCGAAATTGGTTTCCATCGGGCTGAAGGCGGTGGTAGCGGGATATGGGTCTGCAGAGAGAAGGAGGAAAATTGCGATAAAGCACAGGATGTAGATAACAAAATAGTTGCCTGTGTTTTTGAGAACGGAGGAATCCACCTGCTTTCCGTCGTATCTCACTGCGTTAACGCTTTTAGGGTTCATCATGTGCTTGAGCTCATTGCGGCAAAGCTTGAAAAGTATGATAACGCGGGAAATCTTCAGTCCTCCCGCGGTACTTCCGGCACAGCTTCCCATGAACATAAGTATGAGAAGGATCGCCTTTGAAAGGGCGGGCCACATATCGAAATCGCAGGTAGCGTAACCGGTGGTGCTCATGACAGTTGTTACCTGGAATGCGGAGTTGCGAACGCTGTCTGCCACGTTTCCGTATATAGAATGGATGTTCCAGGCGATGATGCCCATGGAGGCAAGGGTTATGCCAAGGTAGACCCAAAGCTCGGTGTTTTTGAAAAAGGATTTGAAGCGGCGGACGAGAAGCAGAAAATAAAGGTTGAAGTTCAAACCGAAAAGGAACATAAAAGCAGTGATGACCCACTGGCAGTAGGGGGAGTAGCCGGCGATGCTGTCTGCCTTTATTCCGAATCCGCCTGTTCCTGCTGTACCGAAGGTGTGGATAACGCTGTCAAATTTCGGCATACCGCCTGCCATCAGCATAACAGCCTCGACGACGGTGAGACCGATATAGATAAGGTAGAGGATCTTTGCCGTATCCTTTGCACGTGGAACCAACTTCCCGATTATGGGGCCGGGCATTTCCGCGCGGATTATATGAATGGATCTGTTTGAAACGCTGGGAAGTACAGCCATGACGAAAACAAGAACTCCCATGCCTCCGATCCAGTGAGTAAAGCTACGCCAAAAGAGTATTCCTCGGCTGAGCTTTTCAACGTTTGGGATAATGGATGCTCCTGTTGTGGTAAATCCGCTGACCGTCTCAAAGAATGCATCGATATAAGAGGGGATCTCGCCGCTTATACAGAAGGGTAAAGCTCCCACAGCAGACATAAGCACCCATGCCAGAGCTACAATGGCAAAGCCTTCCTTTGCGTAGATAACGTTACTGCGCTTTCTGAAGATAAGCATCAGAAGACTGCCTATCGTTCCTGCGAGAGCGGCGGTGAAAAGGAAGTGCCATACCGTGTTTTCACTGTAGTAGAAGGAAACACCTGCGGGCAGCAATAGAAGGATCGCTTCTATAATAAGGAGCTGCCCCAAGGTGAATAATACCATTTTGCGATTCATAGTTTACCTTATTTTACGATATCCGCAAGGTCATTCATTCGTTTGCCTGCGGTGAGTATAACGACCTTGTCACCGGGGGCGATATAATCGTCACCCATGGGAATAATGATCTTTCTGCCGCGAATTATTCCTGCAACGAGGGTGTTTTTCTTAAGAGTCAGAGTTTTCAATGGGATCCTTGCATATTTGGGATCGTTCTGAGCTTCAAATTCCAGAGCCTCAACGGTACCGTCCATCAGCTTATAAAGAGTCTCTATCTTGCTTC
>SVQJ01000231.1 GCA_015065395.1 Oscillospiraceae bacterium | reverse complement strand
AGGAATCCGAAAAGGCGGCAAAATATCTGCAGGATGCAGGCTACGATATGCTCAACGCAGATAACGGAACCTACGATTCCTGGTACTGGGCCCATCCCCCTATGTATATGCCCGAGAATTGCAACCTTTCCGACGTTACTCATATAAAGAAATTCGTGGATATTCCCGTTGTTTGCGCGGGAAGAATGGATGCCGAGGTAGGTGCAAAGGCAGTTGCAGAGGGACTTAGCGACGGCGTGGGGGTTGCACGACAGTTCCTCGTTGATCCCGAATGGGTAACAAAGCTCATAGAGGACAGACTTGAAGATATCAAGCCCTGTATCTGCTGCCATTCCGGTTGCTTCAACTTCTCATCCTCCAAGGGACACGCAAATACCCAGGATCTTTCCGATACCATGGGGCTTGCTCGCTGTGCTCTCAACCCCGAGACCATGCAATCTGAAAAATACCGCCTGGAAAAAGCTAAAAAGATAAAGAACATCGCAGTTATCGGCGGCGGCATCGGAGGTATGGAGGCGGCTATCGTTCTTGCCAAAAGAGGACATAAGGTCACCCTGTATGAAAAGAGCGGAGAGCTTGGCGGTGTGTTCATCGCGGCGGCAGCCCCCTCATTTAAGGAAAAGGACCGCGCTCTTATCGCATGGTACAAGAGAGAGCTTTCAAAGCAGCCCGTTACTGTGAAGCTGAACACCGAGATCAAGGATATATCCTCCCTGGAGGCTGACGAGGTCATCATTGCAACGGGCGCGAGTGCAAAGCGCATCCCCGTGAAGGGGGCTGAAAACGCTATCGAGGCATGCGATTATCTTCTCGGTAAAAAAGATGTGGGCGAAAAGGTGACCGTCATCGGCGGCGGCCTTACAGGGTGTGAGATCGCCTACGATCTCTATCTCAAGGGCAAAAAGCCTACCATCGTCGAAATGCAGGACGACCTTATCGTTACAAAGGGAATCTGCCTTGCAAACACAAGCTTTCTGAGAGATTTCTTCAAGACGAACAAGGTCCCCGTTCATCTTGAGACATCCCTTTGCGAGATAAACGGCACAAATGTTACCGTGAAGGATAAAGAAGGAAAGACCTTTGAGATCGACTCAGACAGCGTTATCATGTCCGTTGGCTACAATCCCGCTCCCATAGCTAAGAAAGCCAAACACGTTCATATTATCGGAGATGCAAAGGCAGTGGGCAACCTGCGTACCGTTATCTGGGGCGCGTGGGACGTTGCAATGAAGCTTTAAGAAAGGAAAACACAAAATGATCTTAACTAAAGAACAGCAGGAGATCCTTGACGGCGCAAAGGGCGAGGTCCTTTCAAAGGTCATGGAGACCCTTATAAAATACGGCGAGGTATTCGGCGCCGAAAAAATGGTTCCCGTCACCGGTGAGCATAACCATCTGGTAACATCCTTCGGTCTGAAGGCTCTCGGCCCTGTTTACGAGCTTATGGATAAGCTTATCGAATCAGGCAACGTTTCAAAGCAGACCTTCTCCGTTGACCCAAGACCCCTCGATAAAAACGTTCCCTCAAGCCTTTTGCAGAATTTCATATTCAAAAACTTTATGTACTCCCGTCAAGACTTTTATGAAAAGCAGCTTGAAAAGCTCGGACTTATGGAAAAGGATGCCTTCACCTGCACCTGCTATATGGACGAGGTGGGCAACCGCCCCAAAAAGGGGGACGTTCTCTCCTGGGCGGAATCAAGCGCGGTAGTATATGCAAACTCCGTTCTCGGCGCACGCTGCAACAGAAACTCCGGTATTATGGATATCATGGGAAGCGTTGTTGGATACGTGCCCTATTTCGGCCTTCTCACCGACGAGGGCAGAAAGGCGAAATGGATCGTTGAGATAAAGACCACCAAAAAGCCTGAGGCACAGCTCCTCGGCTCTGCCATCGGCATGAAGGTAATGGAGGACGTACCCTATATTACAGGCCTTGATAAATGGCTTGGAAACGAGCTTGACGACGCAACCTGCACATATCTTAAGGATTTCGGCGCGGCAACCGCATCCAACGGCGCCGTTGGACTTTATCATATCGAAAACCTCACCCCCGAGGCACTGGAGCAGGGTCGTTCCCTTATCGAAGAGGGAGCTGAAATTTACGTTATCGACGACGCGGAGCTTGAAAGGGTTTATAAGAACTACCCCGTCATCTGGAAAAATGCAGATGCAACGCCAAAGCTCTGCTTCATGGGATGCCCTCACATGTCCTTCAAGCAGCTTTGCGACTGGACTGATAAGGTAGAAGAGGGACTGAAAGCGGCAGGAAACAAAAAGGTGGTCATACCCACCGTATTCACAGCCGCGCCCAAGGTGCTGGAGGAGTTCAACAAAACTCCCTACGCCGCGCGCCTTAAGGCAACCGGTGTTATCACCTCTTATATCTGCCCTCTTATGTACATGAACAATCCCCTGTCCGGAAAGATGCCCGTCATCACCTCCAGCAATAAGCTGCGTACATATACCACCGCAAGATATTATACCGATGACGAGATCCTCGTTCAGATCACCAAAGGAGGTAAAAACTGATGAGAGATTTTAAGGGACGCGTAATAGCAAAGGGCACTGCCCGCGCAGAAGCCGTTGTATCCCACGGAGGTCTCAATACCCTTGCCTCCTTCCAGAAGGCTCTGCAGTTCGGTGACAAAAAGGCCACCTGCGGAGATCAGAATAATCCAGATCTTTACGGAAAGCAAATGGCAAAAAAGGCCCTTTGCCTGCCTCAGA
>SVQJ01000230.1 GCA_015065395.1 Oscillospiraceae bacterium | reverse complement strand
TTAATCGGCAGAGTTTGTTTTTTGTCACGCTTTGCTATGACTTTTCTGCGTTCTGCGCCTTTTTCGACAGTCTGAAGGGCTGTAAAAAGCCCTTTTCTTTATAAAACCGCCCGGACACAAATAGCTTTCGCAAAAAAATGCCGTTGAGAGCGTTTAATTTCTCAACGGCGTTTTTTAGTTTTGCTTTTGCACCATTTTATATTCATCGTAATATTTATAATAAGGGCAGGATGAATAGGGGTGCTGCATGAAACGGATCATCTCATCCTCGTCAAGATAAAGTCCGCAGGTATAGTCCTCGCAAAGGTCATCCCAATCGTAATACATACAGCTTTCGCAATTTGTCACCTTTTGCTTTTTATCATTTTTCTTTTCTTCCATGCTTGATTCCCCCCTTTTTGAGAGTATAACACAAAAAAGTTAAAAAATCAACTGTTGCAATGGATGCGCGGCGATGGTAAAATATATTTGTATTAATAATGTTCAAAGGAGTTTTTTATGCCTTATATTAAAACAAGCACAACCGTGAAGATATCTCCCGAAAAGGAGAGAGTGCTTAAAGAGAAGATGGGGAAGGCGATCGAGGCAATTCCCGGAAAAAGCGAGGAGTGGCTCATGTGTGAGTTTTGCGACAGTGCCCGCCTTTGGTTCAGGGGGGACAATTCCGCTCCTTTGGCCTTCGTTGAAGTGATGCTCCTTCACAGCGCATCCCCTGCAGCATACGAGAAAATGACGGGGATCGTTTGCTCGATACTTGAAAGTGAGCTTGGTATTGCTCAAAACCGCATATACGTAAAATACGAAGAAACGGATAACTGGGGCTGGAACGGCTCCAATTTTTGAGGTGGGTCATGGATTTTATTAAGATCGCGCCGGAAGAGATCGGCGAAAATACCTTTAAGGCAATAGGCAGCGATTGGATGCTTGTCAGCGCGGGAGAAGCGGATAGCTTCAATACCATGACCGCAAGCTGGGGCGGTATGGGCGTTCTTTGGCGAAAGAATGTGGCGTTCGTTTTTATCCGCCCTCAGAGATATACCTTTGAGTTTACCGAAAAATATGATAAAATGTCCCTTTCCTTCTTCGGCGGAGAGAAAAGAGAGGCTCTCAGCCTTTGCGGAAGAGTGAGCGGAAGGGATTGCGATAAAATCGCAAACGCAGGTCTCACTCCCGTCTGGATCACAGAAAGCTGTGTGGGCTACGAGGGTGCATCCCTTGTTCTTGAGTGCCGCAAAATGTATGCGGATGATATTCGTGAGGGCGCAATGCTTGATCCTGATATCATGGCAAACTACAGCGCCCGCGATTTTCACAAAATGTATATCTGCGAGATAGAAGCAGTCTGGAAAGCAAAGGCTGATAATTAATGGAAAAGAAAAAAACAGGACTTATACTTGAGGGCGGTGCCATGCGTGGGCTTTTCACGTCGGGTGTTTGCGACGTGATGATGGAAAATTCGATTGAATTCGACGGAATTATCGGAGTGAGCGCCGGGGCAGCGTTCGGATGCAATTATAAATCCCGCCAGCCGGGAAGGGTCATCCGTTATAATAAGAAGTATTCAAAAGATCCTCGCTTTTGCTCCCTTCGTTCCCTTATAAAGACGGGGGATATGTACGGCGCAAATTTTTGCTATGAAGAGATACCTCAGAAGCTTGATCCCTTTGATACAAAGACCTTTACGGAAAATGAAACGGAATTCTGGACAGTGAGCACCGATGTGGAAACGGGAAAGGCCCTTTACCATAAATGTACCGACGGCCTTGGGAACGACCTTCTTTGGATCCGTGCCGGCGCGTCCTTGCCTTTGGTCTCGCGCATCGTTGAAGCAGAGGGATATAAAATGCTTGACGGAGGAATCGCCGATTCTATCCCCCTTAGGTTTTTTGAAAGCATCGGGTATGAAAAAAACGTTGTTATCCTCACCCGTGAACGGGGATATAAAAAAGAAAAGGCCTCTTTTATGGGAATTATGAGGATGGCTCTCAGAAAATATCCCAATATGATCTCTGCCGTGGAACGGCGGCACGAAATGTATAATGAGACCCTGGAATATATCGAAAAAAGAGAGAGGGAGGGCGCGATCCTGGTCTTAAGTCCAGATGAAGCGCTCCCCATAGCAAGAACGGAAAAGGATCCCGAAAAGCTGCAAAAGGTCTATGATATGGGTCGTACGGTCGGTGAAAAGCGCCTTTCTGATATAATGAGCTTTATTGCTGACCGATAAACAAAGGGATACACACAGATCGCTGCTTATCGGTGGGATAGTAAGAGCGTTCCGCTTCTTTCCTTGAAAGGAAAAAACCAAAGGAACTTTAAGAAGGCGAAGATAGCAAAAAGGCAAAAAGGGCCTAAAAAGAGAAAGTCCACAGAAATGAGTTCGTTCATTTCTGTGGACTTTCTCTTTTTAGGCTTAGCCTTTTGCCTTGCAAATATTAGCAAAACCCATTATTAAAGTTTTTTGCAGAGCTTTTTTTCAAAAAAGCGACCGTATCTTTTTTAAGATGTTGGTTTTATGCGAGGGTGTACTTTATTTTGTAGTAATCGTAATAATCGTTGAATTCCTTTTTCTCGCCGCCCTTTACGCTGCGCAGATACTCGTGAAGATCAAGATCATCGTGAGCGATCTCAAGGATACAGCCTGCGATATTTGAGCAATGGTCGGAAACGCGGGCGAAGTTTGTGAGAATATCCGTGAGGATGAAGCCAAGCTCGATGGTGCATTCCTGCT
>SVQJ01000229.1 GCA_015065395.1 Oscillospiraceae bacterium | reverse complement strand
AAAGGGCGCCGGTGTCGACATATACAAGTCCAAGGGTCTTTGCGATATTCTTCGCCAGCGTGCTTTTTCCGCTTCCGCTGGGGCCGTCGATGGCAATTTTGATGTTCATATTAAATCCGTCCTTTCATTCCATACCGAAGAAGTATTCTGCTGCTGATAAGCCTGCTTTTCTGCCCGTGGACCAGGCGATCTGCAGATTATATCCGCCGGTATATGCATCTACATCTATTATTTCTCCGGCGAAAAAGAGGCCGGAGACTTTTTTGGACATAAGTGTCTGGGGCATGATCTCCCCCGTTTCGATGCCGCCTGCGGTGACCACCGCTTCGTCAAGAGATCTGAAGGCTTTGGGAGAGAGGGGAAAGTGCTTCAGAACTGAGAGAAGGCTCTGCCTTTGCTCTCTTGTGATCTCGCCGGATTTTGTTCTCGGAGGTATCTTCGAGAGGGAGACCACGGTATCCACAAGCTTCTGTGGGAGAAGGTCTGAAAGGGAATTGACAAAATCCCGTGCTGCATATTTGGAAAGATCGTTTATCAGGCGGCGATCCAGTGTCTCGTCGTCAAGCGCGGGCTTTAAGTCAAGCTCCATTCTGTATTTATCGGGAGATTCCTTTTGCATGTGTGCGCTGGCGGAAAGCACCAGGGGGCCGCTTATGCCGAAATGGGTGAAAAGCATTTCTCCCATTTCCGTGAAAACTGATTTTTCCCGAAGATAAACACTCAGGCGCACGTTTTTTAAGGAAAGGCCCATAATGGGGGCTGTGTTTTCAAAAAGAACGATGGGAACGAGGGAGGGGCGAAGGGGGGATGAGCTGATGCCAAGCTCCCGTGCCATTCGATGCCCGTCTCCCGTTGAGCCGCAGCCGGGATAGGAAACGCCTCCCGTGGCAAGGATAACCGCGCTGTGGGCGACGGTCCTTCCCTGTATGATAATTCCGTCTGCCTTGCCGTTGTTCACAAAAATGCCGGAAACTCTTTCATGAACTATCCGGCAGCCCATATCACGGATATATCTTTCCAATGCACCCGAAACATCCGCTGCCCTGTCCGAAACGGGGAAAACTCTCCGTCCTCTTTCGGTTTTCAGAGGAACTCCGATCCCCTCGAAATAAGCCATGGTATCCTCGGGGGTGAATTTATAAACGGAGCTGTAGAGAAATTTAGGGTTTGAAAGGGTGTTTTTCAGTATTTCCTCAGGCGGGCAGTTGTTCGTCAGATTGCATCTGCCCTTGCCGGTTATGCAAAGCTTTTTTCCAAGTTTTGGGTTTCGCTCGTAAAGGGTGACGTCTGCACCCGATTCAAGCGCCGCCGCTGCCGCCATCATTCCGGCAGCGCCGCCGCCGATAACCGCAATGGAGTGTGCGCTCACCGGAGAGCCGAGCCTTTCTTTTTGTCGTAAACATCGTAATCGTCCCAGACCTCTTCAAGTCGTGCAAGGTTTTCCGCAACCTCTTTCTGCTTTTTCACGCCGATGGCTGCGATCAAGGCATTTATTATGGAAAGAGGAGCGACGAGGGAATCTGCGAAGGATGCCATATCACTTTTTGCATAAAGCGCTGCTGAGGCATTTTTTGCAATGGGAGAGGATTCGCTGTCGGTAATGGCGATAACATTTGCACCGCAGGAGGTTGCAAAATCTGCCGCATTTATGATCCTTGATGAATAACGGGGAAAGCTTATTGCGATGACCGCATCCCCGCGCTTAACGCGAAGAAGATGCTCGAATATCTCGCTTCCGCTGGCGTTACGCACAAGGTGAACGTTGGGGAAAATAAGGCTTAAGTTGTGGTCGAGAAATTCTGCGAGAGCAAAGGATGAGCGCATACCGATTATGTAGATGGTGTTTGCGCTGAGCAGAGCCTCCACCGCATTGTCAAAGGCTCGGCGGTCAATGGTCTCAAGAGTGGTGCGGATACGCTCAGCATCCTGGGTGAGTACTTGCTCAAGAACACTTCCTTCGCCGAAACGGTTGTTAGCCACCTCCATACGCTGAACGCTGGTCAGTCGCTTTCTCAGTGTTTCCTGCATGGCACGGTGGAGACCGGGATAACCGTCAAATCCGAGCTCGATGGCAAAGCGAACAACGGTGGATTCGGAAACGCCGCTCTCCTCGCCGAGACGGGAGGCAGTCATATAAGCGGCCTTTTCACAGTGGTTGGTTATGTAAGAAGCAATGCGCTTCTGACCCTTGGACATTTCGGGCAGAGCTTTCTCAATAATTTCAATAAGATCGGCAGTCATTGCTTGTCCTTTCTTTTTAACGAAAAAATTTCGGGCAACTTTATCTAATTTATCATTATACCCAAAAAACCGCTGAAAGTCAAGAATATTAAGACGACCCATTATAAAATTTGCATTTTTCAAGCTGCATTTATGCATGATCCCTGCAAAAAACGGTTTTTGTTTTTTGTAAAAGGTTTTGATGTTTTGGATGTTAAATTAGGGTTTGATGTGGAGATTAAAGGTGTTTTCTCGTTCTTTCCTTGAAAGGAAAGAACCAAAGGAACTTTAAGAAGACAACGATAACGAAAAGGCAAAAAGGCCCTAAAAAGAAGGCGGAACGAAAAAATGAACGAGCTCATTTTTTCGTTCCGCCTTCTTTTTAGGTTGCGGCATCTTCGGTGCCTCAGTCAAAGCAGAAAGCTGCTTTGACGACGCCTTTTGCCTTGCATGATTCAGCTAAACCCATTTCTTAAAGTTTTTTGCCAAGCTTTTTTACAAAAAAGCGACCGTTT
>SVQJ01000228.1 GCA_015065395.1 Oscillospiraceae bacterium | reverse complement strand
ACGGCATCGATACCGCTTACCTTGAATATATGGCAAACTGCGGAAACGGAAGCTTCCTTTACGTTGAAACAACAGAAGGTCTTGAAAGCTTCTATGACTTTATCCACGGCATGCTCCATAACCAGTATGTCCTCTCATATACAGCAAAGAATACCACCAAAAACGAGCGAAAGCTTGAGATCGCCATGAACGATGAGATGGGCAACGCCCAAAAGATATATTATCAGGTAGACCCTGTTTATACAGACGAGGGTGCAGATTCCTATAATCCTTATACAGTTGAAGATGTTAACCTTACCGTGAACGGTCTTTCCACAAAGTTCCTCTATAAATCCTCAAAGGACCAGACGGTTCTCTTAAAGGGTAAGGGCTTTGATAAGGGAGACGATATCACTTTGCGTCTCTGCGGCAACGTTCGATATGAGATCAAGGCAAGATTCGTAGATGAAAGCACCTACGAGATCACCATCCCCTCAGAGATCGCCGTGGGAACCTACGATCTTTCCGTTTCCCTTGCAGGCAATAATTTTGAGCTCAAGAGCGAGCTCTCAATAGCTGCATACGGCACCGAAAAGACCTTCACCTTCGGCTCCTATATCTTCACAGCCCTCTCATCTTACGTTAACGACAACGGCAATACCGTTCTCAGCGGAAACGTTATCATGAACGGTTGGCTGCACTTTAACGGAGATATCGAGATATCCGGTAATTACGCCGGAGCTGACAGCGTTTCCATCACGGATAAGGGCGGTGCATACATAAGCTACAGCACTGCAGTTGCCGTGGGCCTTGCAGATACCCTGGCACAGGAAGGGATCCCCCTTTCCTTTGGAAATCTGGGAACATTCCGTATATACTCACAGAGATATAATCCCTCAGACTATAAAAACTTCCCTGTTTCCGACATCGAGCTTTACGGAGCGGTCAATATCTTCTTTATGGTGGCAAAGAACCCCTCTTACTCCATCTATCCCGATATGATCGTTCTCCAGGGGCTCAGCCTCTCCTGGGATCTTCCCTTCCAGAAACAGCTTCTGAAGGATCTGGATTTCACCGATTTTTCAAGTCTTAACCAGGATCTGCGCATCCTCATCGGAGCGACTGCCATCGGCATCGACGAAAAATTCTCTTATAAAAACGATAATGACGTAGACTTCACCATGGTTTCTCTGCCTCTGAGACTAAGCGAGCTCGAGGTGGAGGTGAATACCATCGAAAACGACTATCAGATCTCCGCGGGCGTTAAATTTAAGGCGATCAAGGATATGGATGAATTAAAGTTCGGTTTTGGAGTGAAGGGCGGCAAATTTGATTCCATAAAGCTTCAGACCGGAGGGATCGACGTATCCCTTATGACAACACCCGTACCCATATCCATGGGAGATTTCGGAATCGAGCTTTCCGGCTTCTCAAAATACGAATCCGATAATTCCACCCTGTCCAATTTGCTCGGCACCACGGTTACAGCGCTGTTCAAGGTCGATTGCGCAAGCCTTAATGCCCTTTTGCCCGAAATTGCAAAGGTGCTTGACAGCAAGGATGCAGCGCTTGCCACCCTTGACGATTGCAAGCTCTCCCTTACATTAAAGGAATTCCGCCTCTCCTTCGATGCAAAGATCAAGCTTTTCGGATTGCTTGAAATGGGTAAGTGCAGCGTAAGCCTTGGAAAATTTGACTATACCAATGCTCTCATCGGTTACTATAACGAAGAGGAATACGGGCTTCGCTTTGCCATTACCAAGGGAATAGATTGGGAAACAGGCGAATTGAAGCTGAAATATGAGGGCACAGGTGAAGTCACCCTCGGATATCCCTACAGCGGTCTGTGGTTTAACGGAACAGCGGACTTTGACGTTGGCTGGTGGATCTTCAGAGTAGACTTTGACGTTACGGGCGATGCACTGATAGGACTTTATAAGAATTCCGGCGGTAATCTCCAGTTCTCCGCTATCCTGCGCGGAACAAACTCAAAGGGAGAAAACAGCGGATTCCACATTTACGTTACCGGTGCCACCGGCCTCGGTATGTACACTTATTAAGGAACGGTCACGGCAATGAAAAAAATTACTGCATTTATATTGCTTTTTGCAATGCTGCTTACAGCGGCGGCAATTACCGTCGCTGCCAAATCCCAGGAAAAAGATACCTTTTATCTTGATAACAGCCAAAGCATAGTTATCGCGGTCTCTTGGGATAAGGAAAAGCCTGCAATAATATTTATCGACCCTAAGGGAAAGGAATATGACCCCCAAAAAGAAGCGGAGGGTACCTCCACCGTTGGAAATGATAAGAGCCTCTATTATATCATAGAAAACGCTCCCTCGGGACAGTGGCGCGTGCGCTACGACAAGGGAAAGAACGAAAAGATCAATATAGAGCTTCACGAATACAAAAAGGGCCTACTTATCGAAAGCTTTAACCTGGGCACCGTTGACGGAACACATCTCCCCGTTACCTTTAAGGTCAGCGGAGAGGAGAATGTGCGCTACAGCTACCGTATCAGCGCAATGATAGATCACACGGGCGTTGAAAAAACAGTTGCCGAAGGAAGCGCAACGGTGGGAGATGAAAAGGAGGTAAAGGCAGATCTTTCCGCCCTCTCCACCTACTCAGCATATATGCTGAAGCTTTACGTCTGGTATAACGATAACGGTACCGATATTTTTGATTTCATGTTCTCCCCAAAATTTGAATATACCAATACCTCCAATGACGAAAAGGCCGAGGACTTTACAATGACAGTCTGTCCTGA
>SVQJ01000227.1 GCA_015065395.1 Oscillospiraceae bacterium | reverse complement strand
ACAAAATGCTCGGGGTCATTATCCACCACGTTTACGTTACTAAAAGCGCTTGTGTATTTCTCAAACATTTCATTATATTGAGCTTCGATTGAGGCAGTGTAATCGTTTACTTGCAAACCATAGCTACTACCAAAACAATACAGAGAATCTACATAATCTTCCCTATAGCCGGAAAGACTTATTGAATATTTTCCAACGAGATCAATCGTTTTTAAAGAAGGACAGTTATTAAAGGTACCTTCACAAATATAAAGCTCGGAATTATTAATGTTTCCATTGATTTTTTCCAATACGGTATTTCCCGAAAATGCCTTTGACATAATGTGTTTGATGCTTCTATCAACTGTAAACTCTTTATTTGTTCCGTAATCGCTGTGGCTCCAGAGAACTCCGTTGCTCACAAAGCCACCGTCAATATACTCTACCAAACCATCTTCGGGCAATTCAAAGACAAAGCCGGGGTCAGCTTTCTTTTGTTCGCCGATCCATTGGTGAAGCTTGGAAAAGTAATCATATATAGCGTCTACCGTTTCTTCAATATTATAGATACTAATATAGCTATCCAAGAGTGAATAATTTACAACAAGACTCTTCGTGACCAAATTTATCGCTTCGGCTACCTTGGGGTCTATATCACCAAAATCTTTATCGGGGTCATTTGCGATATCTTTAGAGAGTTTTTTTATTATTCTTTTTGCATCATCAAGAGTCATTTCTTCCTCTTGGGTAACAGGCTGATCGGAGGTTTCTTTTTGTTCTGTCGTTTCTTTTGTCAAAGGCAAGGTTTTATTTTCCGTTTTCTCAGAAGTGATCGGCTTTGTATTCGGCAATGTTTCAAGCGGCTTTGTCGGCTCGCTTCCCTGACAGGAAGTAAAAACGCTTAAAAGCATTACCGTGACCAAAAGTATTGACAATAATTTTTTCATAATGCTGTTACTCCTTATAAGTGATAAAAATTTGATAAAGTTGTGTTTCTTCATAACGGAATCGCCTCCTTTTTTAATTTTTTTATTTGTTGAAAAAACACAGGTTTCGGTCACAAATGAACCGTCGGCGTTTTATCGCTCTATACTCTTATCGCCTCAAAGTGCCAAATTATCTATTCCTTGCCAAAAATTTTTAAATAAGAAAAAAAGGAGAGGTGCACCTCTCCTTTTCGCGATTTATACTTCTTTCAGCTTTTCAAGCTTGGCTCTTACGCTTTCACGCTGGTCGGAAGTTTCAAAATACACAGTTGTTTCTATATGCTCATTTAAAAGCTCATAAGTTATTCCCGCTTCTTTATATTCCTCTACACTGTGCTCCACAAGCCATTCTCCCGTTATTACCGTCTCTCCTGCCAAACACGCATTGATAAGGTAATGGGAATAAAAGCCCGCCTTGTCTCCCGAATAGATCATATCTATTGCTCCTTCAAAGAACAACGGCTCTCCAAGTATTTCCTTTCTTCTTTGATCTAATTTCTCTATCTTTTCCCTCGGAATTCCCAGCTCTACTATTGCGGTATATGCATTATGCTCTATGCTATCCCTTGTTCCTTTGGGATTTACGTGCTCAAACTGCTGAGCCCATTCATCATACGCTTCTTGATATTCTTTCAATTTGCCGATAATTCCGCCGGGGTTTATATCCGGGCTCAAGCCTCTTGAATACCAGAATTCACTTGTTCCCATATTTCCCCCCGTTGCGGGCGGTGCCACTGCGCCTGTGCTTGTGGGCGGTACAGTGCTTGTGGGCGGGGTGGCTGTTGTTGCCGGGGCTTCGATTGTCTTAGCCTCGGTTTCAGGCAAAGTCTTGGGGGCTTCCTGTCCTGCACAGCTTGCAAATATTGCGCATATCATCAATGCGGCAAGTATCAAAGTAATTATTCTTTTCATTTCTCCATCTCTCCTTTCGGTTTAGTTTCGGCTTAGGTCACGTTAGACGTGGAATTTATAAAGTTTATATCCGGGTAAAACCTTTTAACGTTAATGCAATTTGTGTAATCGGGCCAGTTTGGCGAGTTGTTTCTGTTTGGACCGCTGAAAGCACTAAAGTGAAGATGTATTCCTCCCGTTCCGCTTTCTCCCCTATCTACATCGCCGGTGTTTCCTACCCTTCCCAACGCAGTTCCAGCAGTAACAATTTGTTCTTCCTCAACCATAACTGATCCAGCTACCATGTGTATACATGCAACTCGAATATCCCTTCCGTTAGAATCAAGAACTCCTGTTGATATCACAACTCCATATCCGGCATCGGCATCATTGTAAAAAGTTCTTAGAACAATACCATCAACCGGGCTATAAATCATATCACCCGATATTCCCGAGTCTGCAAAATCCACACCGTAGTGATTTGGTCTTGAAAAAGTTCTGTAATCGCTGGTTATTCTCAAATGAGGTTCGCTATCGGGGAATACCCACTGAAAACCCATATCTCCCAAAGGGTCCTTTTCTTCTATCAAGTTAAGATACCACCTTTGTTGCGAAGCTCCGCTATATCTCCAGGTTTGGATGGGTGTATTTGCCGAGGTGCTGGGTCCTCTCACGTCAAAAACCTGTTTTGCGCTGCAGGCTGCGGCAATTCTAAAGGTTCCTCCTGTTGACGGAATTATCCTGAACCTCTGAGCAACGCCGTCATTATCCGCTTGCAAAGCCAAATCGGTTCCGTTTGAATCCGCGCCGCCTACAACTCCTATCTGATATCCGGTGTTGTTATATGCCTTTATCTCGTAATATCCGTTTTCAAGATATACGATCTCCCATTTTTGAGTGTCGGCTGTAGAGC
>SVQJ01000034.1 GCA_015065395.1 Oscillospiraceae bacterium | reverse complement strand
CAACAACGATAACAGAACGTGCAGAATAGTCAACACGCTTACCGAGAAGGTTCTGACGGAAACGACCCTGCTTACCGCGGAGCATTTCGGAGAGAGACTTAAGAGCGCGGTTGGAGGGACCTGTTACAGGCTTTCCGCGGCGGCCATTGTCAATAAGAGCGTCAACTGCTTCCTGGAGCATTCTCTTTTCGTTACGAACGATGATCTCAGGTGCGCGGTACTCGATAAGTCTCTTAAGGCGGTTGTTTCTGTTGATAACTCTGCGGTACAGGTCATTAAGGTCGCTTGTAGCAAAGCGTCCGCCGTCCAACTGTACCATGGGACGGATATCAGGGGGGATAACAGGTACAACATCAAGGATCATCCACTGGGGATTGTTGTTGGACTGTCTGAAGGACTCAACAACCTCAAGTCTCTTGATGATACGTACCTTCTTCTGTCCGGTAGCGCGTGAAAGCTCATCCTTAAGCTCAGCAGCGAGAGCAGGAATATCAAGCTCGCCGAGAAGCTCCTTTATAGCCTCAGCACCCATACCAACACGGAAGTCGTTTTCGTACATGGTGTAGTACTCACGGTATTCCTTCTCGGTGAGGAGCTGATATTTGGAAAGGGGAGTGCTGCCGGGATCGATTACGATATAAGCTGCGAAGTAGAGAACCTTTTCAAGATGTCTGGGGGAGATATCAAGGAGAAGACCCATTCTTGAGGGGATCGCCTTGAAGTACCAGATATGGGAAACGGGAGCGGCAAGCTCGATATGACCCATTCTCTCGCGGCGAACCTTCTTCTGAGTTACTTCAACGCCGCATTTCTCGCATACCTTATTCTTATGACGTATGCGTTTATATTTACCGCAAAGGCATTCCCAGTCCTTTGTAGGTCCGAAGATGCGCTCACAGAACAGACCGTCGCGCTCAGCTTTGAGAGTACGGTAGTTGATGGTTTCGGGCTTCTTGACCTCGCCGTAGGACCATGAGCGTATCATCTCAGGGGATGCCAATCCGATCTTAATTGAATCAAATGTATTGTGTTCCATCGGCAATTACCTTCTTTAACAAAATTTTAGGGTATTCGTTGGCGCACATCAGAGCTCGTCTGCTCCGCTCTCTGCGTCGGAATAGAAGATTCCGTTCACGTCTGCTTCGCCGCCGAAGTCCTCGGCAGAGAATGCATCATAGATTTCACCTTCGCTTGCAACTGTTTCGCCCACATCCTCCGCAGTAACGCGGTCGATATACTTATCAGGGCGCATAGTTGATGTTTCGCCGTCGTCGCCGAGCTTTGCAAGCTCGATCTCGTTGCCGTCACGGTCAAGAACACGAACATCAAGAGCAAGGGCCTGAAGCTCGCGAACAAGAACCTTGAAGGATTCGGGAACGCCGGGAGTGGGTATATTCTGGCCCTTAACGATAGCCTCATAAGTCTTAACACGTCCTACAACGTCGTCACTCTTGACGGTGAGGATCTCCTGGAGTGTGTAAGCAGCACCGTAAGCCTCAAGTGCCCAAACCTCCATCTCACCGAATCTCTGACCGCCGAACTGGGCTTTACCGCCGAGAGGCTGCTGAGTGATGAGGGAGTAAGGACCGGTGGAGCGGGCGTGGATCTTATCGTCAACAAGGTGATGGAGCTTCAGATAGTACATGATACCTACGGTAACGGGGTTATCGAAAGCTTCGCCAGTACGGCCGTCGTAAAGGATGGTCTTACCGTCAACAATATAGAGGCGGTTTTCCGCTCTGAGAGCTTCAATATATGCCTGGCGGTCACCGAGATCGTCTGCGATCTTTTCGTAGGTCTTTGTTCCGTCCTCGTGAACGATCTCTTCAAGGAGATATTTACCGTCGATATTTTCATTGGGAAGAACGATTCTCTGGAGGTCTGCCATTCTCAGACATTCAGTGATATCCTTCTCCTTTGCACCGTCAAATACAGGGGTCATGATCTTCCAGCCAAGCTTTCTTGCGGCAATACCAAGGTGAACCTCAAGCACCTGACCGATGTTCATTCGTGAAGGAACGCCCAGAGGATTAAGGACGATATCGAGAGGAGTACCGTTTGCGAGGAAGGGCATATCCTCGGGGGGAAGAATACGGGAAACGACACCCTTATTACCGTGACGGCCCGCCATCTTATCTCCCACGGAGATCTTACGCTTCTGTGCAATATAAACTCTGATAACTTTGTTAACGCCGGGGGCAAGAGTATCGTCACCGTTCTCGCGGGAGAACACCTTAACATCAATAACGATACCGTTCTGACCGTGGGGAACTCTGAGAGATGTATCACGAACCTCGCGGCTCTTTTCACCGAAGATAGCACGAAGGAGTCTTTCTTCGGCGGTAAGCTCGGTCTCGCCCTTAGGAGTTACCTTACCTACAAGGATATCGCCGGCGCGAACCTCGGTACCGATCTTGATAACACCTTCTGCATCAAGGTCCTTGAGAGCATCGTCTCCCACGTTGGGAATCTCACGGGTGATCTCTTCGGCACCAAGCTTTGTGTCTCTTGCTTCGTGAGAGTATTCCTCGATATGGATGGAAGTGTAAACGTCATCACGAACAAGTCTTTCGTTAAGAAGGACCGCGTCCTCGTAGTTATAACCCTCCCAGGTCATAAATCCGATAAGTGCGTTTTTACCGAGAGCGATCTCACCGTCTGCGGTAGCAGGACCGTCGGCAAGGACCTGTCCCTTTTCAACTCTTTCGCCGGCGCAAACGATAGGAAGCTGGTTTACGCAGGTGGACTGGTTACTTCTCTTAAACTTAATAAGATGATAGGTCTTCTTTTCTCCGTTGTCGCCGTGAACGGTGATAGAGTTTGCATCAACCTTTTCGATGTAACCGGAAAGATCGGAAACGATACATACGCCGGAGTCAACTGCGGCCTTGTGCTCCATACCTGTGCCGACGATGGGAGACTCGGTGATCATGAGGGGAACAGCCTGCTTCTGCATGTTTGAACCCATGAGTGCACGGGAGTTATCATCGTTTTCAAGGAAGGGGATGGAAGCAGTTGCAACAGAAACCACCATTTTGGGGGAAACGTCCATGAAATCGACCTCAGAAGCATCGATCTCAATGATCTCAGCGCGATCACGTGCTGCAACCTTGCGGTTCTTGAAGCGTCTGTTTTCGTCAAGGGGCTCGTTTGCCTGAGCAACTATATAGTTGTCCTCAACGTCAGCGGTCATATAAACCACTTCGTTGGTAACAACGCCGCTCTCCTTGTCTACGCGCAGATAAGGCGCTTCGATGAAGCCGTATTTGGATATCTTTGCGTATGTGGAGAGATATGAGATAAGACCGATGTTAGGACCTTCAGGGGTCTCAATAGGACACATACGGCCGTAATGAGTATAGTGAACGTCACGCACGTCGAAGGAAGCGCGGTCACGGGAAAGACCTCCGGGACCAAGTGCTGAAATACGGCGCTTGTGAGTAAGCTCTGCGAGGGGGTTGGACTGGTCCATGAACTGAGAGAGAGGGGAAGATCCGAAGAACTCACGAATAGCAGTCACTATAGGTCGGATATTGATGAGGTTCTGGGGAGTCAGGCTCTCGTTGTCCTGGATGTTCATTCTTTCCTTAACGATCTTGTCCATTCTGGAAAGGCCGATACGGAGCTGGTTCTGAAGAAGCTCACCAACGCAGCGCAGACGGCGGTTGCCGAGATGGTCGATATCATCAATGGAACCGATGCCGTGAGAAAGAGCGAGAAGGTAGTTGATAGAGGAAAGAATATCCTCAGGTGTTACGTGGGTGGGGCAGAGATCAGCCTTTCTGCGAGCGCAGATTGCCTTGATCTCGTCTATGTCGCCGCCGGCCTCCTCAGCGATCTCGCAGAGAACGCTGTAGCGAACCTTTTCATTGATGCCGATATCGGAAAGATCCGTACCGATAACGTCAGCGGGATAAACTGCACCGTTGGAGAACACCTTAACCTCGCTTGCATTGTCAAGACGGAGATATACAGTGTGAACACAAGCATGCTCAACAGCCATTGCATCTTCTTTTGTGAGAACGTGTCCCTCATCGAAGATCACCTCGCCTGTAACAGGGCTGACGATGGGTCTTGCAAGTGCATAACCTGCAATTCTCGCACCAAGGCTGAGCTTCTTGTCGTATTTATAGCGGCCTACGGGGTAGAGATCGTATCTCTTGGGGTCAAAGAGAAGTCCGTTGAGAAGGATCTCAGCACTCTCGACGATAGCAGGCTCACCGGGACGGAGCTTCTTGTAGATCTCCTTAAGAGCCTCATCGCGGATAGAGGAGCGAGCCTCAATGCTGAGTCTCTCACACTCGTCCTTTTCGAGAGTTGCGGTAAGCTTTGCCTCGTCACCGAAATATTCCTTGATCTGTGCAGGTGTCTCAATACCCAGTGCACGGATAAGAACGGTGATGGGCAGCTTGCGGTTTTTATCTATACGAACATAGAAAACGTCATTTGCATCGGTCTCGTATTCAAGCCAAGCACCGCGATAAGGGATAACGGTAGCGGAGAAGGTCTTTTTACCGGACTTGTCAATAGCACTGTCGTAATAAATACCGGGGGAACGTACGATCTGAGAAACGATAACACGCTCTGCACCGTTGATAACGAAAGTGCCTGTGGGTGTCATAATAGGGAAGTCACCCATGAAGATGTCGGACTGCTTAACTTCACCGGTAAGTCTGTTGGTGAGGCGAACAGATACCTTAAGGGGGGCTGCATAGTTCGCATCGCGCTCCTTGCATTCTTCAACGGTGTACTTAGGCTGCTGATCAAAAGAGTAGTCAACAAACTCTATGAACAGATTGCCTGTGTAATCCGTGATGGGGGAAACGTCTTTCAGCACCTCCATCAGACCGGTCTCCAAGAACCAACCGAAGGAATCCTTCTGGATCTCGATCAGGTTGGGGAGTCCGATCGGCTCATTGATCTTCGAGAAACTCATTCTCGTTTTTTTGCCCACTGTAACGGGTTTGACCATTGAGAAATCACTCCAATCTAATGAAAGAAAATCGTTGGTTTTGCCGTAAATACTGAAGTTTTACGACTTTTAGCGACAAAAGTTTCTTTCAAATAATATAATATATTCGCTGGGAAAACAAATTAGTGCAATATAATATTATAGAGATATTTCTTGAAATGTCAAGGATTTACAGTGATTTTTCAGTTTTTTAAGTAAAAAAAGCATACAATTTACAAAACATTAAAAAAATATTTACGAAAATATAAAATGTAAACAATTTGTAAATTTAACAAAAAATAACCCTGCTTTACAATAAAAAAGTTCTGCACCGGTGGGCAGACCACGGTAACAGAACCTTTGATTTATGCAAGAGCAGCTATTCGCTTTATTGCATCTGTGTTAAGTGACTTACAGTGCTCAATAAGGTATTCAATGGGAAAACAGTCACACTTCTGACCTCCGAATTCTTTAAGATATGGCAAGTCCTGTTCCATCAGTATGTAAAAATTTCTCTTTTCCCTTTGAATATATATTTTTGCGTCAGTGCCTTTTCTTTGCTCGTATGCATGACAGGCGGCAATAAAGGAATTTATATTTGAAAACTTATATATATAGCTTCCGCTCTTTTCATATAAGTCGGGATCATTATCCTCGGAGATCTTTGTCACAAACATTTCGCACCCTCCGTCTTGAAAATCAAATATTTGCACAAATGCTCCCGAAAGAAAGCTCGTATCTATTTTTGCGTCCGTAATTATCCTTGAATAGCTTTCCTTCAGTTTTTCAGCCCCGGAAGCTTTATTAACTGAGTATTTTGCCACATCATCTTTTGTCAAAGATAGGATAAGCTTATTGCTTTTGATTCTGATAACTTCCATAAAGGCTCCTTTACTTTGTGTTAATATCATTATAAGCGAATGACAGTGAATTTGGTACCATCAATTTATGGAAAGATGAAGCTTGGTTGAGACAAGTAATCAAATTTCGGTTTGTAGGGGAGAAACGGATGCTTTTTTGAAAAAAGCTTGGCAAAAAACTTTGCATAAGGGTTTAGCTGAGAATTACAAGGCAAAAGGCGTCGTCAAAGAAGAAATCTGCTTTGGCTGAGGCACCGAAGGTGCCCAAGACTCAAAAGAAGCGTTAACCCCAAAATGAGCTTGATCATTTTGGGGTTAACGCTTCTTTTGAGGGCCTTTTTGCCTTCTAGCTATCGTTGTCCTTCTTAAAATTCCTTTGGTTCTTTCCTTTCAAGGAAAGAACGAGAAAACACTTTTTATCTCTTTATCAATCCGTAATTTGACGTACTAAAAGCCCTCAAGGTAAAGCAGATATTGCTTTACCCGGGGGCTTTCTATGTCTTTTGTGTACCGAAATACTATGCCTATGTTATTACTTTACTTTCTCAGCGCTTTGGGAAGATTAATTAATCGAATTCAGTATTTTTCGTATATTTTCCTCTCCGTTATCGCTGAAAACTTCAGTTGTGAGATAGAGAACATGATTATCCTTTGTTTTGAGATATATGATCCAATCCGATCGAGTGCTGTCCGAATTGCCGTAAGCATATTCGATTCCGGATTCTTTGTCTGTGATAAAGGTCAGATCATCAATAGTCACGGAAGGAGGCTTCAGATTTCCGTTCTTGTTTTCAAAAGGCATATCAGCGCCGCTTTTTAGGTATTCCTCGAGGGTCATGCTGTCGGGGATATGGACTGATGAAGTATAGGGCGGCATATCGACATTTTCGTAAACTGCATCGTATCCTGCATCCTTTTCCTCCCAGCGGAACAGAGTTCCTTCCTTGTTCACGGTGCAGTAAGAGGGAAGGGTAAGATTAAAGCGCTTGGGAGTCAAGGTTACCGGGGTGTGCTCTCCGTTTTCGTAAATAAAGGAGTAATTTGTAGTGAATGAGAATTCCACATTATACTCGATCTCATCCGTATCGGGAACTGAGATGCTGTCGGCAACACTTTTACAGATATCAAAATTTTTTGCTATGTCCGTGAAATCCATGCAGAGGATAGTTCCGTTACCTATATCGGTAAATACGGTCATGTGAAGCTCGTTTTCGTCGATTTCGGAGTATATGATGCTATCAAAGCCGTTAAAGGTCTTATTTTCCGAAAAGTCTCTTTTGGAAAGATCTCCAAGCTCAGCATTATTCTCCGTAGTGAGACAAAACTCACGGTCAAGCTTTGCATTGTTGTTTCTTATGAGGCTGACGGTAAGGACCTCCTTGGGGGATTCGTATGAAAAATCGGAAAAGCAGTCATTGTAGTAGTCTGTTGCCATCCATCCTCCGGGCATGAAGAACAGTACCGAGTTAGGGCCATCCTTATAGACCACACTGTTTGGGAGAAAGATCTCGTCAACAGCTTCAGATGGAGTTGGTTCTTTGTTTTTTTCTTCGGTTTCGATCTTATCCTTTTTTTCGCCGCCTTTGCAGGCACAGGTAAAGATAAGTGCAAAAACAAGTAATGCAAGGAGCAGTTTTGAAAAAATGCTTTTCATAGTGTTCTCCGTTCTGTAATTATTGTGATGAGTGGAAACAGACTTAGCCCTCATCTCTTTTAAGGCGGGCAAACGAAGCCATAAGTTTCTTTGTTCCAACCTTGTCAAAAGCAATGGTATAGAGAATATCTCCGCCCATTTGCTTAACATCGGTTATGATGCCGGTGCCAAAGGTGGTATGCCGTATCCTGTCGCC
The DNA here is from genome assembly GCA_015065395.1 of Oscillospiraceae bacterium. Taxonomy (GTDB): domain Bacteria; phylum Bacillota; class Clostridia; order Oscillospirales; family CAG-272; genus Avispirillum. The sequence continues at coordinate 4,783 of SVQJ01000034.1, read as the reverse complement.
CTTGTCGAAGCTTTCCATGGGGGCTTTGGACGTAGCCTTGTTGCTTTGAGAAATACCGGAGATATTTGGAAGAGCCGATGTGCGCGTCTTTGGGATATTTCCCGTGTAAGCTGCTCTTTCCTCTCCGGTACCCCAACCGCTTCCGGGGGCGGAATGGTTGTATATAGGCATGTTTCCTGCCTTTGCAGGCATTTTTTTGCCGTAAGAGCCGAAGGAATAATCCTCGTTTCTGCCGGAGTAGCTCATATCGTTTTCTTCAATGAGCCACTGAGGTATCTCGTTCATAAAACGGGATTCATTGTTATAAAGCGTAGAACCGTTCAACATTCTTTGGTGAACATGAGTTATGTAAAGGCGCTTTTCTGCTCTTGTCATGGCAACATAAGCAAGTCGGCGTTCCTCTTCGATCTCTTCGGGATTCATTATGGATTGGAATCCGGGGAAGATCCCCTCTTCCCATCCGGGGAGAAAAACATTTTTGAATTCAAGTCCCTTTGCCGCGTGTATTGTCATAAGAACAACGGCGTCGGCGGTATCGTCATAACGGTCAACGTCGGTAACGAGAGCAACGTCCTCAAGGAATTCGGAGATAGAGGGCGTATCGGTGCTTTCTTCATATTGTGCAGCAGTGGAAACAAGCTCTCCGATGTTTTCAAGCCTGTCCTTTTCCGCTTCTCCATGAGCCACAAGCATTGCCTGATAGCCGGATTTAACGCTGATCGCCTCGATTAATGCGGATATGCTCATGGACTTGGCGCTTTCACGCAATTCTTCAAACAGACCTGCAAGAGCTTCCATAGAAACTGCGGCTCCGGCGGGGATCGCTTTGTATGAGCCTGCTCTTTTCATTACTTCAAGCAGGGAAGTGTTTTCTGCCTCGGCAAGCTCCTGGGCGGCAGAAATGCTTTTGTCTCCGATACCTCTCTTGGGCATATTTATAACCCTGCGCAGACGCACACTGTCACCCGGGTTGTTGATAACCGAAAGATATGCCAGGATATCCTTGATCTCGGCACGCTCAAAGAATCGGAGAGAACCCAGCATCCTGTATGGAATGCCGCTTTTGGCAAGCGCCTGCTCCACAGCGCGCGACATTGCATTGGTGCGGTAAAGAACGGCAAAGTCGCGAAACTTTGCTCCCTCATCTGTAAAAGCGGTGACTGTGTCGGAAATATATCTTGCTTCGTCCAGCTGAGTCTGAAGCTTTGTGATGCGAACAAGCTCACCGCGCTCGCCATCAGTCCACAGCTTTTTGCCTTTTCTCTCTTTGTTCTTGGCAATGACTGCATTTGCCGCGTCAAGGATAGTACCTGTTGAGCGGTAATTCTGCTCAAGACGAATGACCTTTGCATCGGGATAGGTTTCGTCAAACGTAAGTATGTTTTCTATAGTTGCTCCGCGGAATTTATAAATGGACTGGTCGTCGTCGCCAACGACCATAAGATTCTTGTAAAATCCCGCCAAAAGAGAAACTAAGCGGAATTGCGCATGGTTTGTGTCCTGGTACTCGTCAATGGAAATAAATCGAAAACGGTTCTGCAGATTGTTTCGCACATCCTCGTGGCGTTCAAGAAGGATAACGGTCTGCATGATTATATCATCAAAGTCCACAAGATTTGAGCTCTTGAGACGGGATTGATACATTTTATAGATCTCACCTATCTTGCGAAGGCGCACGTCTGAGTAAAATTCCTTTATGTATTCCTCAGGATCCATGAGATGATTCTTGGCACGGCTTATCTCCGTCATAACGCTTTTAACGGGAAGATTTTTCGTGTCAATGGATAGAGACTTCATGCATTCTGTGATAAGCTTTTTGGCGTCGTCCGTATCTGTGATGCCGAATCCCTTTTCATAGCCGAGAAGATCACCCCATCGGCGGAGTATGCGCATACAAACCGAATGAAATGTACCTGTCCACATATCGGAGGCATCGGTGGAGTTCTCACCGAGTGCCGCGCTGATGCGCTCCTTTATTTCTCCCGCGGCCTTGTTTGTAAAGGTAACTGCCAGAACAGCCCATGCAGGGGGAGGTATTATGCGGAATCTCTCCAGATAAATGCCCAACTCATCACCGGTAAGGGTGTCCAGGGCGTTTTGCATCTGGACGAGATCATCTGAGGTGATCTCGTCAGGCACCCAGTCGTTTTTATATGCGTCACCGTAACGGACAATATAACAAAGTCTGTTAACGAGAACGGTCGTCTTACCGCTTCCCGCGCCCGCAAGGATCATAAGGGGGCCGTTGATCGTGTAAACGCATTCGCGTTGTACATCGTTTAAGCGGGAGTAGTATTTATCAAACAGCTTTCTTTTCAAAATGTTGTATTGCAATTCAATAGAGGAGTTTGGCATTTCAGTAAACCTTTCAATGTTATCAACACAGTATATCATATTTTTGCAAAAATGTCTATCATATTTTTAACTCTTTCGTGAGAAACGATAATTGTATTTATTAGTGTAAATTCTGTGCGTATTACCTCCTTTCGGAAAATATTAACAAAAACTATTGACAAAGTTTAAGCAATGTGCTATAATTCAGCACACAGAGTGCTGACACTTCTTGCTTATATAGTATTAGGCACCTACTGTTACGGCAAAAAAGTATAATGGGAGTGAAAGGTATGAAAAACGAAGCATTACGAAGCAAAAGGGAATTTGTAAATGTACGTGCCCTTGTGGAATGGGCAGCGCGAAGCTATGCAGATGATTGTGCGTATTCTTATAAATTGAACAGTACCGACCGTGAAGTGGCTAAGGTCAGCTTCACGAAGCTGCGTGATGATGTCCGTGCTTTGTCCTCTGCGCTCCTTGTAATGGGTTGTGCAGGCAAGCATATAATGCTCGTGGGCAAGCTTTCCTATGATTGGGCGCTGTTGTATTATTCCGCTTTCTCTATCGGTGCGGTTCTTGTTCCCGCAGACCCTGAGTGGAGCTTTGAGGAGATCTGTGAAACAGCTAAATTTGCCGATGTATGTTATGTTTTCTGTGATGTGGATATTTTTGAAAAAGCAGAGCATTTGAAGAAAAAAGTTAAGCTTTCTGCCGCTCCTGTCGGAATTAATGCAAAGCATGGTGAGGGCGGTCTTGAAAATCTCATCATTGAAGGCAGATCAATCTTCAGAAAAACACCTAATCTTTATTTTGATGCTCCCATCGATCCTAAAGGAATGTCTCTCATGGCATTTACTTCGGGAACCACAGGAAAAGGCAAGGGCGTTATGCTTACCCAAGAGGGTATCCTTTCGAATATAGCTGACGTTATCCCTTATATCGATTTTTCCCGCAAAACCGTAGCAGTACTCCCCCCTCATCACACTTACGGCTCAAGCGTGACATTTATCGGTCATCTGATGGTAGGTGCCGAGGTGTATATTTCTTGCGGAATCAGATATATTCAGAGAGAATTAAAGGAGCAGAAGCCCGGGCATCTTGTCCTGGTGCCCCTTTATCTTGAAACGTTTTACAAAAGAATAATGGCAACGGTAAAGGATAAGGGAAAGGAAGAGCTTTTTGATAAGACCGTAAAAGCAAGCAATGCGCTGAGAAAGGTAAGGGTTGATCTGAGAGGCGAGATGTTTGCCCCTATCAGAAATGCTTTTGGAGGCGAGCTGAAAACGATTATTTGCGGCGGTGCCCCCATTAACAAAGAGATAATTGAGTTCTTCGAGTCTATCGGTATTTCAACCTTGAACGGATACGGTATAACTGAGTGCTCCCCCATCGTTGCGGTCAACAGAAGCCGCAGAAATACCGTAGGAAGCGTGGGTCCCGTTATTGATATAGACAGAGTTAAGATTGCTAATGCCAATCTTGACGGTGAAGGTGAGATATGCGTCAAGGGTGTAAACGTTATGCTCGGTTATTATAAGGATCCGAAAGCAACGATGGATGCATTTGACGGTGCAGGCTACTTTAAGACGGGAGATTACGGAAGAATGGATGAGAACGGAAATCTTCACATTACAGGCAGAAAAAAGAACCTGATCATCCTGTCCAGCGGTAAGAATGTTTATCCCGAAGAGATCGAAAATGCTCTTGCGTTTGTTCCGGGTATCTCCGATGTGGTGGTATATGAGGGTCAGAGTATAAGGGGCAGGAGCAATAATTGCACAGTGTGTGAGATATTCCCCGATTTTGATTATATTTCTAAAAACGCTGTATCCGACAGCTATGCATATTTTAAGAAGCATATCGATGACTTCAATCGGAAAAGCGCACCTTATAAAAGGATCGGTCTTTTAAGAATAAGAAGCTGTGATTTCCCCAAAAACAGTATGAAAAAGATACAAAGATACAAGATCGATACAGAAATAGATTAAATAATATCCCCGAATATTCTTAGTGAAATGTTCGGGGATATTATTTTGTCGTGAATTTTTATGCAAATCAAAAAAATGCTTTACAACAAAAAAACTCTGTGCTATAATGTAAAAACCAAGAAAGGAAGTGTCTCCAATGGCAAATTATTATCAGCCCGAGATTGAATGCGCCTCGGTTGAACAAATCAAAGCCTGGCAGAACGAGAAGCTCGTAAAGCAGGTCAAGCATGTTTATGATAACGTTCCGTATTATAGAGATCTTATGGACGAAAAAGGCGTTACCCCCGACGATGTAAAGGGTATAGACGATCTTTGTAAGCTCCCGTTTTTAACAAAATCTGATCTTCGTGATGCATATCCCTACGGCCTTTTGGCAAAGCCCCTTGCTGATTGCGTCCGTATTCAGTCCACCAGCGGCACAACGGGAAAAAGAGTTGTTGCCTTTTATACACAGCATGACG
>SVQJ01000226.1 GCA_015065395.1 Oscillospiraceae bacterium | reverse complement strand
TTTTCAGATGTAAGAGATGTTACTTGCTCTCTTTAACTTGCCTATAGGGCGGTCTGCGCCTTTTTCGACAGCCTGAAGGAGCCCTCGGGCTCCTTTTTTTAGAGAAGAGAGAATAGAGAAGAGAAACGGAACATTTCCGAGTGCGGAAATGATTATACTTGATTTCACCTTTCGACTACAAAATATGCAACAAAAAAAGACCGGACAGTGTCGGGCCTCTTTGGCTTCTTTGTGTTGGGCGCATTCTGCAGGGCGCCCAACACATTGATTATATCAGACTTTTATATTTATGTCAATACATACTTTGTATAAAGTGCATAATTCTATGTAATAAATAAAATATAATTGTTAACTTTGTACAAAATACCATCTTGCAAAGTCGGAAAAACTGTGCTACAATAAAGACACAGAAAGGAAGGTACAAACCAATGTACAAGTAAACCTTCAAAATAACCTTTCAGATACAGAGCGCATAAAATTGTAAAGCCGAAAGCAGAACAAGACCGTCGATTCTTATTCGACATAATAAAAGAAAAAAGATTTCTGGCAGATGAGGCATAAAGCAAAGAAGGCGCAGAGTATGAAAGAAAGGTAAGGTAACCCTCGAAAAGAGCGAAACAAAAAGTGCTTCTCACTTGACGGGAATTATATATAGAAAATCTGAAATACCGTTTCGCGAAAAATGAGGGAATAGAAGAAAGTGAGGATAACCAAATGATGTTAGATATCAAGAGTGAACAGAAATGACCCTCAACTGCTTTTGTTGCAAAGTAAGCGCAGTTGAGGGTCATTTCTATTTTCTCTTGAATTTTATCTAAAGACTAATGGGTGTGCAGTCCTGTTATTTGCCCGAAACGAAGAACCTTTCACGGCACTTTGGGCAGATGACCGGGTGCTCGCCTTTTCTTTTGGGCAGTCTCACGGTTATTTTGCAATGAGGGCATTTCACATAGGAGAAATGCTTTCTGTCGCGGATCTTGTTTTTGGTTAGAACAAAAAAGTTCTTTATCGGACGGAAAAACTTGAGAAATGCCTGATTTTCCTTCCTTCTTTTCTCAATATTTCTTGAAAGTGAGCGGAAGATCATTATAAAAAGTGTTATGAGCTGTAAAAAATAGACGGAAAAATAGAGGGGAGGGAGCGAGTGGCAAAACAGCTGAACTATCCAAAGGATGATATAAAAAACGAAAAGGGCGTAGTACAGGGTGTCAATACCGTATCTTCCCCAAAAAAATCTTCTCAGCTTATCTCTGAATCCCATGGTAATCTCCTTATCTTTGCTGATACAGTGCTTTATATTCTAAAGGATATCTGTTTCAAATCAAAGAGGAAAATATTAACTTTCTGAAAACCATTTTCAATTCTCCGTTGAAATATAGGGAAAAATATGTTACTATATATCAGTTAATATTCTCGGAGGTATTTTTGTGATACTTGAAAAGAAGCTCATCCCCGATCTGGTGCTCCCCACCTACAGGGACGTTACACCGGAGCTTGTCCGTTCCATGGGCGGCCGTGCGCTCCTTTGCGATATTGATAATACTCTTGCTACATACGACGATCCTCTCCCTCCCGAGGAGCTTTGCGGATGGATCGGGCGCATGAGGGAGGGCGGCGTTGAGATCGCCTTTGTTTCAAACAACAATCATGAAAGAGTAAAGCATTTTAATAAGGACCTGGGCCTTGTTGCCTATGCAAAGGCAGGCAAGCCCAAAACGGAGTTTTTGAAAAAGGCTCTTTCTGATATGGGAATAAAAAAAGAGGAGGCAGTTCTCCTGGGAGATCAGCTCTTAACAGATTGTGCTGCTGCTAAAAACTTCGGCATTCCTGCGATAATCGTTCCCCCCATCAAGGATAAGACCACTCCCTTCTTTAAGTTCAAAAGATGGCTTGAAAAGCCCTATATGAAGAAATATCACAAATTGGCAGATGCCAAAAATAAGGAGACGAAATGAAAGAAAGACTTGAAAAGCTCCGTTCCCTCATGAGAGAGCGGGGATTTGATGCAATATATGTTACGAGCGCAGAGTCCCACCTTTATTTGTCCGGCTTTGCAAACCCCGATGGAGCTCTGCTCATAAGTGCCGACGGAGGTGCTTTTGCCTTTGAGGATTTTCGCTATATTGAGGCGGCAAAGAGAGAGATAAGCGCAGATGAGTTTACCGTTATCATGCCCGAGGGCAGAAGAAAGGTATGGCTTTCCGATGCGGTGGCGGCGTGCGGTGCAGCTTCTGTGGCTTATGAGGATGCATACCTCACCTGCCGCGGGCTTGAAGCTCTGAAGGCAGACATCCCCTCATGCGAGCTCGTTGCTTGCAAGGATATTATTTCAACCCTTCGCATCGCAAAGGACGAGGGAGAGGTCGAGTGCATAATAAAAGCACAGCGGATCGCGGAAAAGTCCTTCAGAGAGCTTCTTCCTCTTATAAATTACGATTGCACTGAGACCTTTGTTGCGGCTCAGCTTGAATTTCTTATGAAGAAAAACGGTGCCGAGGGCATAAGCTTTGAGACCATTGCGGTAAGCGGCAAAAATTCCTCATCTCCCCACGGAGTTCCCAGGAACGTAAAGCTTGAGCGTGGCTTTCTCACTCTGGATTTCGGCGCAGTCGTGGGCGGATATCATTCGGATATGACGAGAACGGTGGTCATCGGACGGGCAGACAGCGAAATGAAGCGTCTCTATAATACCGTCCTCAGCGCGCAGCAGGCAGTGCTTGACGTGATAAGCGTGGGCCAGTCCTGCTTCAAGATGGATAAGATAGCAAGAGATATCATCAATGGCGCAGGATACGAGGGTGCCTT
>SVQJ01000033.1 GCA_015065395.1 Oscillospiraceae bacterium | reverse complement strand
GATATCAAGATTGAATTCTCTCTCCAGGCTCTCCTCGACAACCTCCATGTGGAGAAGGCCGAGAAATCCGCAACGGAAGCCAAAGCCGAGAGCCGCACTGGTCTCAGGCTCGAAAACGAGTGCCGCATCGTTCAGACGGAGCTTTTCCAGAGCTTCCTTGGTTTCGTTATATTTTGCTCCGTCTGCAGGATAGATTCCTGCATAGACCATGGGCTGAACGCTCTGGAAACCGGGAAGCGCCTCCTCGCAGGGATTATCCGCAAGAGTTACCGTATCACCGACTCTCGTCTCGGATACGGTCTTGATGGAGGCGGTGATATATCCAACCTCGCCTGCTTTGAGACATTCCTGCTTCTGAAGTCCGAAGGGCTCCATAGCACCCACCTCTACGACCTCAAACTCTGCTCCCGTGCTCATGAGCTTTATTTTATCCCCTGCCCTGACGGTGCCGTCTATAAGCCTTATATAAACAACAACGCCGAGATAGGAATTATACACCGAGTCAAATATCAGCGCTCTGAGAGGAGCATCCTCATCACCCTCGGGAGGAGGTATCTGATCCACGATAGCATCCATAACATCACCGATATTAAGTCCTGTTTTTGCGCTCACCGCAGGGCAGCCCTCGGCAGGGATGCCGATAACGTCCTCTATCTCCTCGCGGCATTTATCTATCATTGCCGAGGGAAGGTCTATTTTATTTATAACGGGAACGATCTCCAGATCCGAGTCCACCGCAAGATATGCGTTGGCAAGAGTCTGTGCCTCTATTCCCTGGGTGGCATCCACCACAAGAAGTGCGCCTTCACAGGCATTGAGGGAACGGGAGACCTCATAGTTAAAGTCAACGTGTCCGGGAGTATCTATAAGATTGAGCTGGTAGGTCTCCCCATCCTTAGCCTTATAATCTATTCGGACAGCTCTTGCCTTTATGGTTATTCCTCTTTCCCTTTCCAGCTCCATATCATCAAGGAGCTGCTCCTCCATATCACGGCTTGCAACCGTTTCGGAAAATTCAAGTATTCTATCCGCAAGAGTTGACTTGCCGTGATCTATATGGGCAATTATGGAAAAATTGCGGATACGGCTGAGCCTTTCATTTGATCCTGACATAAAATCCTGTACCTTTTCAAATTTACTTTTTGCCTTTTCTGGCATCCTTCAGTGTATGTATTATCTTTTCCACAGACTGCTCTATTTCAAGATCCGAGCAATCCACGGTGATATCAGCATATTTTTCGTAAAGAGGCTCTCTGTCTCTATATATATCGCCAAGAGTCTCTCCATCGTTCATAACGATGCCGCGGGTCTTTATATTACGGACTCTTTTTAATATCTGATCGCAGGGGAGCTTTATATAAACGATACACCCCAATCTGCGAAGATTCTGCATTGCACTTTCCGAAAGCACGACACTGCCTCCAGTGGCAATAACGGTTCTGTGGATATCCCTCATGGAGGATACAACGCGGCTTTCAGTTTCCAAAAAGCCTTCAAGCCCCTTTTTCTCAATTATTTTGAACAGGGGAAGCTTTTCCTCTCTTTGAACCAGAAGATCCGTATCACAAAAGGAATACATCTCCGCTTTGGCAAACAAAACCCCCAGAGTGCTCTTTCCGCTTCCGGGCATACCTATAAAAATCACATTATCGGGAGTTGGTCGCATAATACCTCGCAAGACGTGTCATATCAATTTCTTCGGTGAGACAAAGAGAATGATCTTTTATCATCTTCTCTGCCTTCATAAGAGGATCCTTGTTTGTGAACTGCTCGGGCAAATGGGCATCCAGTCCTATTATCATCCTGCTGCCCTTTTCACGGCAAACCTCAAGATACTCTTCACAGGGATATATTCTATCCCGCAGCACCCCCAGAACATTGACCTCCATGGGAAGCCCCAATGCATTGGAGGCATCGCACAGCCGCCCCATTTCACGCTTAAAAACAGGATCCATTCTGTTAAACCCTACGATATCGGGATGGGCAAGGTAGGAAAAGACCCCCGTATTCAACCCCTCAATGCACTGATCCGTATATTTTTTAATGCCCTCCTCGTCTCTCGCCCACTGAACATACATTCCGTTCTGATCGTCATCCAGATAATGCTGACCGAGAATGAGATATTCTATACCGTATGGACGCAAAAACTCCAAAAGAGCCGGAAAAAGGCGGGGATAATATTCTGCCTCAAGTCCTATATGGATCTCTATATCGTTTTTATATTCATCACGCAGTTTACCGATCTCAAAAACATAGTCCCAAAGCTCCTCAGGCTTCATTCTGTAGAAGGAATAAAAGCCGTCGGTAAAGCCCACGTAAGGGCTATGGTCGGAAAAGCCCAGGACACGGACTCCGGCCTCGATGGCCGACTCTACATATCTGCGGTCAGCCCCTTCAGCGTGATTACATCTATAAGTGTGTGTGTGAAAATTTGCTTTCATTTTCTATTTTTCACCGTCATCGGTAACGCCGTAGATTATCTCCCAAAGATACCTTCTGCAAGCGCCGAGATCGGGAACAAGCACCGCCATCTCTCTTATATACATGGGAGTGAAGGTCCCGTCTGCAGGGATCCTGTACTGCTCCACGCCAGAAGCGTTCATCGTATAAAGTATGCCCACAAGCTCAAGTATCTCGCCGTTGGTGAGATTAGTGGTGATAAGAGGGAATATCTCATCCACAAGCTTAAGTGCCTTAGGAAGGGTAATAGTCTGCTTCAGCCTGTCATATATGGAAGAAAGCGCCTTTCTCTGCCGCTGGGTACGGTCGTAGTCGGAGTTTCCCACATATCTCATCGTGCAGTAAGAAAGTGCAGCCGCTCCGTCAAGACGGTTTCTGCCTTCCACGGTACGGTGGCCCCAGCTCTTGAGGGCGTATGCCTCCTCTGCATTAAGATCGATATAGATACCGTCCAGAATATCCACTATCTTTTCAAACGCAAAGAAATCCACCTCGGCAAAATAATCTATCGTGATTCCTAAATTTTTCTCTATAGTTGACTTCAGAAGCTCATATCCACCGAAAACGTATGCGGTGTTGATCCTGTTATCGCTGTAACCGGGGATCTGAACATACATATCTCTCATGAGAGACGTTGCCTTTATCTTTTTGTTCTTCTGATCTATAGTGAGGACTATCATGGAGTCGCTTCTTCCCGTAACCCCTTCTATTCTTGTGTCCTGACCGATAAGCAGTATGTTTTGGATCTTATCAGAGGAGAGAGTATTCGTATCCTCCTCCCATATAATATCCTCAGGCTCAACGATTATCGTTCCTTCCACATAATCGTTGGTCTCAAAGCTTTCCTCCTCGGGAGGAATGGTTACCACGCTGTCCGGATCATATTTATTGATCTTATTAAGCTTTGAATAAATGAAGACCACCAATGCGCCGAAAAGAAGGAGGATGACCGCAAGAATTATACAAACCACCCTTGCCCATATAGGGAATCGGCGTTTTTTCTTCTTTTGCGGCTTTTCATCAGGAGACTGATCCTTATCTTCGTTCATTTCATTCTTTTCGAATTCAGACATTTTTTACCTGCTTTCTTAAGAAGGATACTCAACACGGCTGACAATATGAGGCTTTTTTATTCTGAAGGATACCGCCGCACCGTCTCCCTCCGCCTCGTTTTCATATTCAAATGTAACGGAGCTTCCCTTCGCGTTTTTGTTCACCCTGAGACCTTCGACATAATTCTCAACAAAGGAAAGCGGCACCCACACATGATTGTTAACGACCCTGCATTGCCCCTCAAGAATTATGCTCATGCCGTTGACCACCGCATTTGATGAACCGTCTGTGAAAATAACGTATTCCTCTCCGCCCGCTCCGGAGCTTGTCTCGGAAATCTCTTCGATGCATATAAATCTCATGCAGCTTATGCTTCCAACCGATACCATATTCATCCATCGGGAAACACTGCTGAAATCAACATACAAAATATCGTCCTTATAAGCCGATGAAGCCTTGGCAGTATAGCTGCCGCTGTCCTGCATGGAGAAAGCAACATCTCCCTTTCTCTGTGACGTCTGAGAATAGAATTCGCTTCTGTATCTCCAGAAGATAAGCAGTGAAAAAACAAGGAGGAAAATTGCAAGGCGGGCAAAGAACATTTTTGTGACGGTGAAGATCTTGCGCTTAAGCTTTTGCCGCTCCAGGGCACGTATCCTCTGATACTCCTTCATACGCGCGTCTTCTATAGCCTGCCGCCTTTTTTTCTCATACATGATCCCCTCGGCGGAATACACTGCGCTTCCCTCGGGGAGCACCCAATCTCTCTTCTTAGGCTCAGGTCTTTTGGGTGCGGCTCTTTTAGAAGCAGGCACTGAACTCTGCGGCCTCGATCCTGCATTGACAGAGGATCTGTCGCGCCTATCCTCTATACGGCGAAGCTTTTGTCTCGGATCCGAAGGAGAGCCTTGAATACTTTTCTGAGGAATATTCGGTCTTGGCACAGCAGGTCTTCTCACGCTTGCACTGCTTTGAGAAGGCACTGCGCGGCCCGGCATCTCACCCGGGCGAGGCACCGCAGGGCGCATTCTTGCATTAGCTTGGTTCCCCGCTGCTTTTGCATTTGTGCTCCGGTTTCTGTTTGGGCCTGCATTATTCAAAGGCCGACCGCCGTTACCCGACATAGGGCGACGCTCACCCATGGCCGGCGGACGCATATCGGGACGGGAAAGAGCGCCGACCTGCTGACCGTTACGTGCCTTCGGTGGCATGGCGGTCATCGGGCGCAACGGCATCTGGGTATATCTGCTGTAAGGTGCCGAAGACGCACCCTGCCGTACAACGCTTTTCTCCTGTGCCCGTGCTGCGGATGCGCCGCGGGCAATATCGTTATTATTTACCGATCTTTTGACTTTATTATCCACATCGGCGCCTCCTTTGTTATAAATTTACTTTGTTTCAGCTATGATAAAATAAGGGGATGTGGGAGAATTGAGCATCTGAAATTTGGCGATGCACAATTTATACCTGGAAAGGGTGGCAAAATATTTCTGCAGCTCCTCACCTTCAAGAGCTCCCTCGGGATGACCGGGATAGACCGCGACCATAAGTATGCTGTCTCTGTCGAGAAGGGTAAGGGCATTTTCAACTGCGGGAAGAGTGGTCTCTCTCATGGTTGTGAGGGCCTTATTACCGCTTCCGGGCATATATCCCAGATTGAACATTCCCGCCTTTATTTTCCCGTCAATATAATTTACCGCATTATGATGAGAATCGCAGATAAGCCGCCAATTCTCGGGACAGCCCCAGTCACGAAGATTCTTTGCGGTGCTGCAAAGAGCCTTCGGCTGAATATCAAAGGCAGTTACTCTGCCTGATGCACCCACGGTCTTTGAGAGAAACTCCGTATCGTGACCGTTTCCCATAGTAAAATCCACCGCATGATGTCCTTCTTTCAGATGAGAAAGAATAAAATACTTCTGAAGCGAGAGAAGATCAACCATCAGCCTACCTTCTCCTGAGCAATATCAAAGGCACGAAGATTTATATCCTTTGCCTTTGCGGGAACGCACGCTTCAACTGCAGCTCTGAGAGCCGCGCCTTCAAATCCGAGAGCATGGGAAGCAAGACCGATAAGCGCAACGTTGGAAGCCTTCTCACTTCCTGCCTCTCTCGCAATGGCCTGAGCATCCTCGGCAATTATATCAACGCCGAGAGCCTTTATCTTTTCGATTATCTCATCGGGATAAGATGCCGCACCTGTGATAACAGGCATGGGATTTATCTCCTGAATTCCTGTTACAATAGTTCCGCCGATCTTCAGATAGGGAAGCCATCTTGCAGCCTCAAGTTTTTCAAAGGAGAGGATGACGTCCGCCTCACCCTCGCAGATAACGGGGGAGGCTACATTCTTCCCGTAGCGCACATAGGTCACAACGCTTCCGCCTCTCTGGCTCATGCCATGCACCTCAGACACCTTAACATCGTATCCTGCATTCATAGCCGCATATCCGAGAATTCGCGAAGCAAGGAGAGAACCCTGTCCTCCCACGCCGACGATCATTATATTTTTAGTTTCCATTTCAGTTCACCTTTCCTTACCCTATCGATCACGCCTCGAAGGCATCAAAGGGGCACATACTTTCGCAAAGTCCGCACCCGACGCACATAGATGCATCAACGATCGCTTTTTTGCCGTTTTCTGTATCCGTCATTGAAATTGCGGGACAGCCGATCTTCATGCAAGACTTACAAGCACGGCACTTATCGTTATTCACCTTCAGCGCAGGCTTTCTCTCAACGCCCTTGAGAAGAGCGCAGGGACGGCGGCAGATAATAACGGAGGGCTCGCTTGATGCAAGCTCTTCCCTGAGAGTTGCCTCAAGGAGCTTCATATCAGCAGGATCTACCACTCTGATATGCTCTCTTGCAATACCCAAAGCCGCACATATATCCTCAAGGGAGATGTAAGGTGCAGGAGTACCCTTCAGAGTCTTTCCCGTCAATGGGTTTTCCTGATGCCCAGTCATACCCGTGATGCTGTTATCAAGAATGATAACGTTGGAATGACCGCCGTTATAAACGATATTTACAAGACCTGTCATGCCTGAATGCATAAACGTGGAGTCACCGATAACGCAAACGCTCTTATCCTCCTCGCCGCGAACCTTATTGAAGCCGTGGAGAGCGGAAACGGACGCACCCATACAGAAGGTGGTATCCATGGAAGCAAGGGGAGCAACAGCACCCAGAGTATAGCATCCGATATCGCCGGAAACAGTAACGCCCATTTTCTTAAGAGTATAAAACACTCCTCTGTGAGGACATCCGGGGCAAAGCACGGGAGGACGGGCAGGGATCTCATCGGCAATCATAGAGGAGGAAGCCTCTTCTCCTAGAAGATATTTTCTGAGAAGATCCTGAGAAAACTCTCCGATAAGAGGGAGAACATCCTTTCCCGTTACCTGAATCCCGATGGAACGGCAGAAGCCTTCGATCACCGGATCCAGCTCCTCTATAACGATTATCTGCTCAAGCCCCTCACAGAACTCACGGATGAGCTTTTCGGAAATAGGATTGACAAGACCGAGCTTCAAATAGGAAGCACCCTCGCCAAAGACCTCTTTTGCGTAATTATAGCAATTTCCTGCAGTTATGATTCCAAGAGAAGATCCATTCTTCTCAACTCGGTTAAAGGGACAGCTATATGCAAACTCTTCAAGCGCGCGCAGTCTTTCCTCAACCACTACATGACGCTTTCTTGCGTTTGCAGGCATCATAACGTGCTTTCCTATATCCTTTATGTACTCACGGATAGGCTTTTCCTGTCTCTCGCATTCCGAAACGGGAGCGCTTGAGTGGGAAACTCTCGTTGTGAGACGCAGGATAAAAGGGGTATCAAATTTTTCGGAATAGTCATAGGCCATAGCGGTGAATTCCTTACATTCAACACTGTCGCAAGGCTCTACCATGGGAAGCTTTGCAGCGATCGCATAATGGCGGCTGTCCTGCTCGTTCTGAGAGGAGTGCATTCCCGGGTCATCGGCAACGCCGATAACGAAGCCGCCGTTCACACCGGTATAGGATGTGACGAAAAGGGGATCTGCCGCAACGTTGAGGCCAACGTGCTTCATTGCACAAAATGAACGTCCGCCGCCTATAGCAGCGCCGAATGCCGCCTCAAAGGCAACCTTCTCATTAGGCGCCCACTCTGCATATATCTCATCATACTTCGCTGCAAATTCAGTTATCTCCGTGCTGGGAGTTCCGGGGTAGCTGGAAACAAAATGTACTCCCGCCTCATAAAGTCCTCTGGCAACAGCCTCATTGCCGAGCATTATTCTTTTCATAGGTATTCCTTTCTCTGACCTTCCATTTTGAAGGTCAAGACGCATCTTTTGGAAACACTGCGCCATATTAATATACATAATAAATTATATTACTATCGCCGCACAAAGTCAAGAGAGCGCACCGTTTTTTGCCCCTTTTTCACGCTTTTTAACTATTGAAAAATTATATGATTTGTGTTATCATTTGGAAAGAATGTTTAACAGTGCCGTTTTTTAAGGAGAACAACGATGAACGAAGCAAAGAAGCGCCAAAACGAAGGCAAGCTCGCCGGGATCGTGGGCATTATAATTAATGTGATCCTTTTTGCGATAAAGGTGGCTATAGGCATAATAGCCGGAAGCATATCCGTTATTGCTGACGCAATAAACAATCTTTCCGATGCAGGCTCCTCAGTTTTTGTTCTTGTGGGCTACCATCTTTCGGGAAAGCCCGCAGACCGTGAACATCCTTACGGCCACGCACGTGCGGAATACCTTTCCGGCCTTTTTATATCCGTGATAATTACGGTCCTGGGAGTCGAGCTTTTCCGCGATTCCGTTTCCAGATTTTTTTCAGGCGAAGGAAAAACTCAGTTCAGCGCCGTTGCCATTGCGGTTATGGCATTCACGATCCTTTTCAAGATCGCCCTGGCGATATACTACAGATACGTGGCAAATAAAATAGATTCCGATGCCCTGCGCGCTTCTTCCATAGACAGCATCGGTGATATTTTTGCAACAGGCGCCGTTATCGCGGGAATGCTCCTCACCCCGGTCTTCGGCCCCTACACCGACGCTGCTCTGGGCCTTATCATAGCCATATACATCATCATCCTGGGCATAAAGCTGGTCCGCGACTCCTCCGATACCCTTATGGGTAAGGCCCCCGATCGGGAGCTTTGTGACAGTATAGTGAAAAAGGTGCGATCCTACGAGGGAGTGCTGGGTATACACGATCTGGTGGTCCACAGCTACGGTGCCGGCAAAGTATTTGCCTCCATCCACGTTGAGGTGGATGCAGACGGAGATATCATGGTCTCCCACGATCTTTGCGATAATATTGAAAACGATTTTCGCGCCGAGGGAGAGATAGATCTGGTCATCCACATGGATCCCATACAGTATTCCGATCCAAAGGTGAACGCTGTCCGCGCACAGGTTGGAGATATCGTTTCTCATATAAGTGCTGAGGAGGGCAGTCCTGCATCCATGCACGACTTTCGTGCGGTTTTCGGAATAACCCATTCAAACCTTATTTTCGATATCGCCGTTACCGATGAATTTCCCCTCACGGACCGCGAGCTTTGCGACCGTATCTGTGTAGAAATAAAGAAGCTCAGCCCATTATACAACGCGGTTATCACCGTTGACAGAGATTATACCACCAACCGCTTCGGCGACAAGCTTTGATAGATCTTTATTTTTGAAATATACATAAAATCTTAATACATTTATGGTAAACTGAAAGAAGAAAAAACAAAAAGGAGGAACTATGAAAAAAACAGGTGCTTTATTTCTTGCCCTTATAATGACATTTTTGTCAGTACTGTCATGGTTTCCTTGCCTTACCGTTTCGGCAGAGGACGATTTTATTGCTCTTGATATATTCAAAAAAAGCAATATAACAAAATCCCAGGGTGTGCTCAATGCCTCAGACGTTGATTCAAAGCTTGCGGTAACAACGGATCTATACACAAAAAGCCTTTCCTTCACCTTCAGCTTTGAGGCTCTGGATCTTTCCGGTTTTACTGAGATCGCATTCACGGCTCATGTTTCCGGTGATGAAAAAAGCTATCCGGTGGATCTGGTTCTTTCTGCGGGCAAGCTCTCATCCCGTCACACCTGCATCCTTTCCGAAGGCTCCGAGACCGTTTACGTTAAGCTTCACGAAAATATCTCCGGCTCCTTCGATTCCATAAGCCTAAGCTTTACCGACAAAAACAGTATTCCCGGAGGGATCACCCTTTCAGACTGCTTTGCCGACAAAAGCTTCTCATACGCATATATAAGTAAATTCTCCGTCACTGATTTTTCCTCGGAATATCCCTTGGAAAAGTCTGAAGATCACCTTATCCTCACCCCCTCCGAGGGGCTGTGCAATCTGATCCCCGAATTTGATCCCATCCCCCAAAAGGGCACGGATATACTCCTTTGGGTCAGCCTTTCGGGTATAACGTCCGGTTCTGTCTATTCAGAAGCTTTGTACAGCGAAAAAGGTACGGTTCAGTCCCCCGCTCAAAGTATTTCTGCCGATGGGATTTTCGCGTTCTCCCTTTCAGGCGGATTTGAAAGCGTGACGCTGAGATTTCGTGATCTGAAGGTTAAGGGCTCGTCCTTCACAGTTTTGGATTTTGGGATCGAGCAAATGGGAAAGAGCACCGATGAGCTGGGTACAATCACCTCCTGCCGCTTGAACGGCTCATCGATTTCAGTTTCCGGAAGCCTCTCGTCCCAGGCAAGCGTTAAGTACTACGGTACAAAGCTTTTGCTCTATGCGATCCCTGCAGCTGATGCTCCGGGATTTGATCTTTCCGATTATTCTCCCATTGCGCAAACAGGCTTTTCCACCAAATTCACTCTTTCAGCTTCCTTCAATGCCGATCACAGTGAATACCTTTACCTGGTGGCTTTCGATACGGACAAGGGCTCTGTTGCCGTAAGTCCACTCTGTGCTCCCCACACGGGAAGCTCCGCCTCACCTGCGGCGTCCGATATTTGTGCTGTCCACTCCACAGATGATGCTCAGGTGTTCTCTACCGGTGTTTCTTCGGTTATAATCGATGTTGACAGCGCATCACTTTTTGAAAAAGACGATATTTATTCCGCTGTATCCTATAAATACAGGGAAAATGTTTATTTTAACAGGGATGCGGTCTCTCAGCTTGATTCACGGGTGAGATTCTATACCTCGGCAGGAATATCCCCCTATATCCGCATCATTTTTGATGACAGCATCATTGATGAAAAAACGGCTCGTCTTGACAAGGAAAGCCTCACGCTTTTGTGTGCAGTTGCTTCTTTTCTGGCAGAGCGTTTTCCCCTTTGCAAGGGATTTATTATGGGAAGCGCTATAAATTCCGGTGTCCTCTCCCGCGGTTCGGACGGGATGCAGAATGCCGCCGTGCTTGCAAGCGTTTTCAGCGAATGCGTGAAAAGCAAAAACAACAGCGCACTGGTTATGATCCCCATAGAGGAAAACGCCAAGACCGAACCGTACCTCTCCCTCACACAGCTTTATTATTATTTATCCCTTTATAAAGCGAACCCCATAACGGTTCTTTTGGAAACCTCGGCTTATTCAAGCCGCACAGAGCTCACACTTTCAAAGATCGCCTCCGTGCCGGCGATCTTCAGCACTGCCGGCGACGGAAATGCCCTTATCTGGAACGTTCCCTCCGATAAAAGCCCTGATGAAATATGCACCACCTACCGCACCATCTGTCTGAATTCCGCATCGGGCAGCCTTCGCCTGGGTGCCCTCTCGGTGACAGATGTGCCCGAAAAGGATAAGGAGCTTCTTTATACAACGCTCCAGACAATGCTGGACAGCGAAAACGTGATCCCCACTTCGATAACCCTCTACTCTGCAAAAGATAAGGCAACCGAAAAAGGCGGGAAATACAGCCTATGGGATTTCTCCAACTCCTACAGCACCGAAAGCTTCGTTTGCGGAGGAGCTCTTACCGTTCCCGAAAGCAGAAAAAGCTCCTTTGGAGAAGGAAGAGTTCTTGCTTCCACCCTCAAAGGCAGCGATATGGGAGTTCTTGTTGCTCCGCTGGATATGCCCATTGATATGTCCGGCACGATCGCTAAGCTTTCCTTCTGCATTTCAGGCAGCGTATCGGCAGATTGCCGCATCAAAATAGTTTTCGCGAGCGGAGGACAAAGAGCCGTTTTCCAAAGAAATGTTACAACTGATACACCCGTCACCCTTTTCTGCGATCTTTCCGAATTTTCGGGAAGCTCAAAGGTGGATTTTGTCTCCCTTATCGTCAGCGGAACGGAGGGCGATACCGTAGAGCTTTCAAAAGTGGAGCTTTTATCCGAAAGCCTAACGGATAAAGAGCTTTCCCAAAGATTTGATATGACCGAAAAGGATCAGGGAAATCCCCTTTTCTATGCCGCAATACTGATCACCGCCGCGATCACCGTTGCAGTATTTTCCTTCCTCCTCAAACGTCAGAAAGGAAGCTCAAGAAATGACTAAATCAAAGCTCGTGGGTATCGCTGCAGCCGCATTGATAATAATCGCCGGAGCCGTATATCTTCATTTCGGTGAAAAAACACTCATCCCCGTCCTCGCACTTTGCACCGCCGCCGTGCTGATCATGGGCGCGGTCAGCGCAGCCGAATCAAAAAAGCAAGGCCTTCGGGGAATAATTGCCTACATCCCGGCTATATGCTACGGAGCTCTCTCAGCCTTCATTATCGCAGCCCTGATCTATCTCTGCCTGTAAATAAAGTAGTTCGAGACGTATTGAAGATACGGTCGCTTTTTTGAAAAAAGCTCTGCAAAAAACTTTATAAAATGGTTTTTACCAAGTTTTGCAAGGTAAAAGGCGTCGCCGGTGCCGTACCCGAAAAAGAGTGAGAGACACAAAAATGAGCTCGTTCATTTTTGTGTCTCTCACTTTTTTTCGGGCCTTTTTGCCTTTTAGCTATATTTGTCCTTCTTAAAGTTCCTTTGGTTCTTTCCTTTCAAGGAAAGAACGCAGACTGTCGAAAAAGGCGCAGACCGCCCTATAGGCAAGTTAAAGAGAGCAAGTAACATCTCTTCCGTTTGAAAAGG
>SVQJ01000032.1 GCA_015065395.1 Oscillospiraceae bacterium | reverse complement strand
CAGGCGGTATGTGTTTTCAAAATCCGATGCTCGGATAACGTTTGAGGGTGTGTGAATATATCGGGAGGGGATGCTGAGAACTGCGCATTTCACTCCTGCGCGGCTTTTATGGATATGGCCTGCGTCGTTTCCTCCGGAAACATATTGCTTTATCTGGCAGGGGATATCCTTTTTCTCTGCCGTATCCAAAATAAATCGGGTAAACTCGCCGTCGTAGATGGTGGCGCGGTCAAGAAGAGAGATGGCGGGGCCGTCTCCCTGCTTTGCCACGACCGTATGGGCGGCGGTGCCGCATATATCGCTCACCGCGGTGGATTCAAAGATGAGGGCGTGGTCCGGGTCAATAAGATGGGTCGCTCCCCTTGCTCCTGAGATGCCCAGCTCCTCTCTTCTCGTGAATGCAAAATACATATCGAAGGGGATGGTGTGGCGGATGGGGTAGAGCTTTCTCATAAGGTCGCACATAATAGCGCAGCCTGCTCTGTCGTCTATCGCCTTTGCCTTTATCATTCTCATATCCTCGCCGAAGCGGATATAATCGCTTTCGTATGTGGCAAAATCTCCGACCTTAACCAGCTTTTCTGCCTCTTCCTTTGAATCGGCGCCGATGTCTATATAAAGCTCGTCCAAAGGGATGGCGGAATCTCTTTCATCAGCCTTGAGAAGGTGGATGGGCTTTACGGCGAAAACTCCTCTGCAAAGCCGCTCTCCGTCTCCCACCATGACCCGTCGGCAAGCCATGACGCGGGTATCTGCCGAGCCCATGGGGGTGACCTTCAGGGTGCCGTCCTCAGAGATGCTTTTTATCATAAAGCCAACCTCATCGGTATGGCAGGAAAGCATGAGCTTTTTGGTATTGCATCTTCCTGTGCGGTTATTTCCCCGTATAAGTGCGATAACGCCGAGGGTGCGGTTTTCCAAAAGCTCATCGTAGCATCCCTCCACCGTGGAAAGGATCTCCCTTTCCATCTGCTCCTCACAGCCGGAGGGACCGAACACGTTGCAGAATTTTTCCAGGAGGTCAAAAGAGTACAGTTCCTTATTCATAAAGCTTTTCCTCCTTTATGCAAAGCTCGAAGAGACGGGCGGTGTTTTCGATATCGGATATATCGGCAGTTTCGCTGTAGGTATGCATGGATCTTATGGGGATGCTGACCACCGCTGTGGGAATGCCGTCTCCCGTGAGGGATATCATAGTGGCATTGGTTCCCGTATCGGTGGCATCAACGGTGATGCCGTAGGAAATATGATTTTCCTCGCAGATGTGTCGGATATCGTTGGTAAGCCTTTTATCCGTTACGGCGGAAAGCGAGATAACGGGGCCGCCGCCAAGCTTTCCCGATTCCCAATCTCCAACTCCGGGGGAGGCGGCAAAGGTAACGTCGGTGATAACGGCGATACAGGGATTTATCGTGTACGCAGTGCTGACAGCGCCGAATGAGCCGCCCACCTCCTCGCGGGAGGAGAGCACCACGTAAAGATCACAGCACATATCCTCTTTTTTTATGTCCCGTGCGCAAATATAGGCCGCGGCGCAGGAGGCTTTGTTATCAAGACCTCTTGATACGATACGCCGCTCACCCAGAGGAACGCATTTTTCAGAAAAGCCTACGGGGGTGCCGATCTCAACTATTTGTGAGAGCTTTTCCTTTGTATAGCCTGTGTCTATAAGGATCTCGTCCATTTTCGGAGCCTTTTTGCTTTCTCCCGCCGCCTGAAGATGGGGAGATTTGGAAACGATGACTCCCTGTATCGCTTCCTTTCCGTATACCGTCACAACGCTTGCGGGAAGGCTTCTTCTGTCAATACCTCCCATGGAGCATACGCGAAGGAATCCATCCTCCTCTATCCCCGTCACCGCCATGCCGATCTCATCAAAATGGGTATCGATCATAAGGCGGGGAGCGTTTTCCTTATTGCACCTTTTGACGAAAATATGGCTGCCGGATCTGTGGGGTATATATTCATCAAAGGGCTCGGAAAAGAAGGAGCAAAGCTCCTCTTTTGCCGACTCCTCGCTGCCGGTGACAGACATGACAGCGGTGAGCTTTTCTATTATTTCTCTTGTATTGTACATTTGCCTTGTTCCTTTCAGATTTTGGGCATCGCCTGTCTTCCCCCTGCGGGAAGGAATAAAAAGCTCTTTATATGAGTTGGGATCTTTGAGCTTTATAAGTGAAAACTATCACATCTCATTTACGATCTTTGCAAAGAATTCTCCCCGAGCTTCAAAGTTTTTGAATGCATCAAAGCTTGCGCAGGCAGGGGAGAGAAGCACGCACTCGCCCTCTTTTGCAGTTTCTGCCGCTTTTAAGACAGCGTCCTTGAAATCCTTTTCGGTGTTCAGTATGATTCCCGAACCCGCAAAGTCCGGGTGGGCTGTAAGGCAGGAATATATCTTTTCCATGGTGGCACCTGTCAAAGTGACAGATCTTATATATTTGCATCCTATAAGAGCATCTGCCAAGGGCTCGAAGGGGATATTTTTATCATAGCCTCCGCAGATGATATTTATAGGTATATTCAGTGCGCTTATTGCCGCCGCAGTTCTTGTGGGAGAGGAATCTATGGAGCTGTTATAGAATCTAACTCCCCTTTTCTCGCAAACCAGCTCTAAGCGGTGATGAACTCCCTTGAAATTTTTTGCCACGTATGCCACCGATTCCTTTGAGGCGATACCTGCGGTGGCTGCAATGGCTGTGGAATAGTTTTCGATATTATGCTCTCCGGGGAGAAGTATATCCGAAAGGGCAACGATCCTTTCGCATTTTTCCCCTTTTCTGTGGACTATATAGCCATTATCCGGGTATACTGCTTCGTTGCATTGGGAGGGGGAGACAGGCCTTCTTGAAAACCATATAATGGGTGAAGAGGTGCGGGAGGAAAGCTCTCTGCAGATGCTGTCGTCAAAATTGAGAACTGCCTTTTTTGCGCCCTTCAGTATCCTTGCCTTTGCCTCGATATATTCATTCATATCGGTATGCCAGTTGAGATGATTGGGGGTGATGTTCTTTATGACCGCAACGGACGCGTTGCAGTCTATATCCATGAGCTGGAAGCTGGAAAGCTCTGCCGCAACGATGCTTTGGTCCTTCATATCTCCTATGCGGTGAAGCAGGGGAGTTCCCACGTTTCCTCCGAGAAAAACATTCTCCTCGCCCATTTCCTTTTCAAGTATCTTTGAAATAAGGGTGGTGGTGGTGCTTTTTCCGTCGCTTCCCGTAACGGCGATGACCCTGCAGGGGGCGTTTTTGAGAAACATACCCATTTCGCTGACAACGGGTATGCCCCGTTTTCTTGCCTCGTTAAGGCCGGGAACGTCAGGTCTCAGACCGGGGGTACGGAAGATATAGTCTGCCTGCATATCGGAAAGATATCCTTCTCCCAGGACAAATTCCGCCCCCAGGGCGCAAAGGCTTTCATATTCCGGTATCTCTGCGGCGGTGCGCTTATCTCTTATTTCTATTTTTGCACCCATATCCGTGAGCATATAGGCAAGGGGCATATTGGAAATTCCGATTCCAAGAAGGATCACCTTTTTTGATTTGAACATTGCCCTCAATTCTTCGGTCATACTGAAAAAATATCCTTTCGGTGGTATTTTTTATGATTTCTACACATAATTATATTCCTTTTTTCCTTTTATTGCAACGGGTTTTGAAAATTCCTTTTTCTCCGTTAAATAATCTTTGACAAAAGAGGAATTTGGTGCTACAATATACTTTGTATCAGTGTTTAATATGCGAAAGTATGTAATTTTTTGCAAAACGCCGCAATAACATATAAACGGGCCGCAAGGCTTAATGCTTTTTGCCTTTACCGTGCGGTCCTGTGGAGATCTTTATGAAAAATCTGAAGGATATACTTATAAAAAAGAGGGATGATATCCCCGCCCTTGCACCTTCGAGGGTGCTCATCCTATTCGGGGCGGTTCTTCTTCTCTCTGCCTTTGCCGCAGTGGGCGCGGGAGGACTTGTTTTCTTATTTCTCGCCGGAGCCCTTTATGCATATCTGATCCTGGGGATGAAGAGCCCTCTACCCCTTATTCTTATTCCCCTTGCCTTTGGCATTTCCTTTCTGGTTTCACAAAGCATAGAGGATGCTTTGTGGGTGATCTTGGTTTTTGTTCCCGTGGGATATATTCTTGCCTATTGCGTATACCAAAGAAAAAATCTGTCGGTAACGACGATCATGCTCACGGTGGCAATAGGTGCGGTGCTTTCTCTGATGGTGATCTGGGCGGCGCACGAGACATATCATGCCGGTATCATCGGTAGCGTAAAGCAGATGGCGAGAGAGATGAATACGCAGGCGAGAGAATATCTTGCAGGCTTCAAGATCCCTCAATCCGAAACGGAGAGCTTTTCCCTCACTGAGGAAATGATCGACGGATATATGGAAATGGTGATCATGATACTTCCTGCGGTTTGTATCGTCACCTGTCAGATCCTCGGCTATATAAGCGCAAAGCTTTTCAGGCTGTTAGTCCTTATTTGCGGCACCGATGAGGTGTTCTTCAAGACCTCCTGGGCTGTGAGCCTGGGAACACCTGCGGCGGCAATTTATCTTGTCAGCCTTTTTGCTTCCATGTTTATACCCGTGCCGGTCATCAGCTATTCGGCAATAAATCTCATGATGATAATCATGCCTGCGGCGTGCATCGTGGGCTTTCGCGGATTTTTCGGGAACGGCGGCCTTCTCCGCAGACCCATGAAAAAAAGCACGAAAACCGGTCTTATAATAGTCCTTGCGGTGCTCTTCTTTATGGCACCCTCCATGCTTACACAGGTTCTGGCACTTTTCGCCTGCTTTGGCGCGGTGGCAAGAGCATGGATGCTGTCCAAGATAAGAAAGGGCAGAAATTAAGAAAAATCACTAAATTTACAGGAAAGGAACGAGGGGAGAATGAAAAAAAACAAATTTAACCTGTCAGGGTCAGTAGATCTGATATTCGCCCTTTGCGCGGCGGTGGCGGTGATCGCCATAGATTCCCTTCTCTGCGCCTATACCTCGGTTCATCCCATTTTCACAGGTGTTTTATCCGCGATAATTCTTTTTGCGGCAGTTGTTGCCTTTGCGGTCATAAGAAGAAATACCGCTATAACAAAAAGAAGAGCCCCCTCTCATGATACGGCAAGCGTCCTTGCCTATGCGGTGGTCGATCTTCCCGAGCCTTGCTTTGTGCTCCGAGGCAGCGATCCCGATGCGATCATCTGGAGCAACAAGCGTGCCCTTGAGCTTTTCGGCAAAAGCTCAAGGAGGCTTTCGGAAATATTCACTCCCGTTTCCGAGGACGGAGAAGAGGAGCGGGTGGCCGCAGGGGAGAGAAGATATGCTCCCGTAAGCTACCAAACTCTCGGAGATAACGGCAGAGAGTATTGTATATGCATAATGCAGGACGTAACAGAAGAGGACGCTGAGATCGAGCGTCTTTGCCAAAAGGAGAGCGCGGTGGCTTACGTTACCGTGGATAATCTTGATGAGCTTCTCAACTATGAGCAGGAGGATTACAGAAGTGCCTCCGGTCAGGCTGAAAGGATCCTTCGCCAGTGGGCAACCGATGCGGGCGGAGTTTTGAAGGAATATCAGCAGGACAAGTATATCCTTATCTGCGAGCGGTCAAATATTGCAAAGTTTGCCAATGAGGGCTTTGATATTCTTGATAAGATCCGGGAGATTAGAGTGGGAGCAAACAGCATTCCCGTCACCATATCCATGGGTATATGCTCTTTCGACGGTACTCCGGGGGAGAGAGAAAAGGCGGCGCAATCCGCTTTGGAGACTGCTTTACAGCGCGGAGGCGACCAGGTGGTCGTCAAGACCGAGAATTCCACCGATATCTTCGGCGGAAAAACAAAGCTTCCCCAGAAGAGAACAAAGGTAAAGGCAAGGGTCATTGCAAACGAGCTCGTTTCCCATATATCATCCTCCTCCAACGTTATCATCATGGGTCACAGATTTGCGGATTTCGATGCATTCGGAGCTATGGTGGGTCTTGCAAGGCTTTGTATGTTTTGCGGAGTAGATGTGAATATCGTCACAGATCTTGAGGACTCCAATCTCGACCGTTGCCGTGAATGGCTTTTGGGAGAAAAGGATTACGGCAATGTTTTTATAGACAGCGACAGCGCCATGGATCTTATCTCCAGCGATACTCTTCTCATAATTGCCGACGTTAATAATATGATGCAGTTTGAGAGCCGTGCACTTTCCGAGCACTGCCAGCGTATCGCTATTATCGACCATCACAGAAAGACTGCGGAATTTGAGAAAAAGCCCCTCATTACCTATATCGAGCCTGCGGCGAGCGCGGCAAGCGAGCTTGTTGCGGAAATGCTTGAGCAAGTGCTTCCCCAAAATCAGCTTCTTTCCGTTGAGGCAGAGCTTCTTATGGCGGGAATCCTTCTTGACACTAATCAGTTTAAGAAAAACACGGGAACCAGAACCTTCTCTGCAGCCCTCTATCTCAGAGGACGCGGTGCGGACGTGGGCAAGGTTCAGGAGCTTTTCAAAACGGAGCTTTATGAGTTCCAGAGAGAGCTTAAATTCCATTCCAACGTGGAAATATACAGGGATATAACGGCTATCGCCATCCCCGAAGGGGAGTGTACGGTGAAGGATAAGGTGCCTGCGGCAAAGGCAGCGGATAAGCTTCTCACCGTTGAGGGCGTTATGGCATCCTTTGCCGTTGTTCCCATCGGAAACGAGGTCCATATCTCCGCCCGTTCAACCGGTACGATAAACGTTCAGCTTCTCCTTGAGAAGCTGAACGGAGGCGGTCATTTCGATTCTGCCGGAACCAGGATCGAGAACGTGGATGTAAAGGCCGCACTTGAGATGCTGAAGGGTGCCATAGACAGCTATCTTAACGAAAACCCACAATAATTAAAACAAAAGGAAAGGGCCCGGCAAAGGTTCTGCCGGGCAAAAAAGGTATATAAAAATGAAAGTAATGCTTTTGCAGGATGTTAAGGGACAGGGAAAAAAGGATCAGATCGTTAACGTTTCCGACGGTTATGCAAGGAACTTCCTTTTCCCCAAAAAGCTGGCAATAGAGGCTGATGCAAAGGCTCTTGCCGATGCAAAGAACAAGGAAAATGCAAAGAATTTCAAAATAGAGCAGGATAAGGCAAAGGCGAGAGAGACTGCTGAAAAGCTTTCGGGTGTCACCGTCAAGATCAAGGCAAGCGCAGGCGCTGACGGCAGACTTTACGGCAGCATCACCACTGCTGACGTGGCAAAGGCTCTCGCAGAGCAGGCGGGCATCGAGATCGATAAGAGAAAGATCGTATCCGACGGTGCCATAAAGGCATTCGGCACATATACTCTTGACGTTAAGCTTTATACAGAGATCATCGGCAAGATAAATCTTGTTGTTTGTGAGTGATCGGGAAAACGGAGCTTGTATATGGATATGCAGATCGACAGAAAGCTTCCTTTTTCTCTGGAGGCTGAGCAATCTGTTCTCGGCTCGGTCCTTATAGACCCCCAGTGCCTCGATCTTATAACGGGCATTATAAGGGCGGATGATTTCTATCTTGAAGAGCATCAGAGCATATATTCCGCAATGCAGGGAATGTATATCAGGAGCAAGAATATTGATGTGGTCACCCTGATGGAGGAGCTGGTTCAGACCGGTGTTTATGATGAATCCGGTGGAAAGGAATATATCCGCCTCATCGCGGAGACCGTTCCCACCGCCTCCAACGTTAAGGATTATGCCAATATCGTACGTGATAAGAGCGTGCTGCGCTCTCTTATCATCGCCTGCGAGGAGATAGCTGAGGCAGGATATGCCCAGGAGGATGAGGCGCAGCGTCTCGTTGAGCTTGCGGAAAGCAAGATCTATGCTATAGCTGAGCAGAGAGAGAACAAGAATTTCGTTGAGATCAAGGATGCTCTTTTGCAGGTATATGCATCCCTTCAGCTCTTAAAGGAGAACAAGGAAGAGGCAATGGGTATGCCCACGGGCTTTTCCGGACTTGATAAGCTTATCGTGGGAATGGGAAAATCAGACCTTGTACTGGTGGGTGCCCGACCCGGTATGGGAAAGACCGCTTTTGCGCTGAACCTTGCGGTATCGGTGGCCAAAAGGTCAAAAAAGGCTGTTTGCATCTTTTCCATGGAGATGTCAGCCGCTCAGCTTGCTGCCCGTCTTCTTTCGGGAGAGGCTTTGGTTGATAATATGAAGCTTCGCTCCGGCGAGCTTTCCGACGAGGACTATCAGCGTCTTGCTCATGCATCCAGCGATCTTTCCGAGTGCAGGATCATGATCGACGATACGGTGGGCATCACCGTTGCCAATATGATGGCGAAGCTGAGACGGGTCAAGGACATAGGCATGGTGGTGGTAGACTATCTGGGACTTATGCAGTCGGAGCAGAAAAGAGAGAACAGAGTTCAGGAGGTCACGGAGATAAGCCGAAACCTTAAGCTTATGGCTAAGGAGTTCAACGTACCCGTTATCTGCTGTGCACAGCTTAACCGCGGAACCGAGGGCCGCCAGGGCAACCGCCCCCAGCTTTCAGACCTGAGAGATTCCGGTGCTATCGAGCAGGATGCAGATATAGTAATGTTTCTCTACCGAGATGAATATTATAATAAGGACAAGGACAGTCCCCAGAGCACGGCGGAGGTCATTGTTGCGAAGAACCGTCACGGTACCACCGGTACGGTGAACATGGCATGGCTTGGAAGATTCACAAAGTTTACCACTCTTGAGGAAAACTCCTCCGAGAGATAAAATGATAAATATAGGATGAGAAAGGAGGTTTGGCGGTGAAAGATATATATATCGTATTTCTTGCATCGAATTATAAAACATCTGCGTTTATAAGGAAATTTACAAGATACAAATTCAGTCATGTAGCCCTTTCGGAGACCCCGAATCTTGAAAAAATGTATTCCTTTGCCAGAAAGTATAAAAGTACACCTCTGGTTAGCGGATTCGTTATAGAGCTTCCTTCAAGGTATTTCATAAGCGAAAAAAAGGTGCCCACGAAGATCTGCAGAGTCACTCTGTCCGATGATGAGTACAACGAGGTCATGGCGCGCATTGAGGTATTCAAGAAAAAGCCGGAGCAGTATAAATACAATTATTTCTCCGCTCTTGCATACTGGTTCAAAAAGCCGTTTCATAAAAAGGATGCGTTTATTTGCATAGAATTCGTGCTGTATGCCTTGGGGATAGATGAATTTGTCACCATGAAGGAGCTGGAGAAAAGGCTTAGCGATTCCGTTGTTTTTGAAGGCACCATGGACGAGATCGTTAACGATAAGGCGAAGATCATCGGAAACGATGCGTATTTTGAGAAAAAGACTGTATGGTTTGCGCTTAAGAATTTCACCTTGGATATAGTGAAGCTGCTAAGGTCTCCCAATACATAAAGCAATGCAGCACTTTTTAGTGAAGAGAGAGGCGGACCGGTCGCTTTTTCGAAAAAAAGCTTGGCAAAAAACTTTATAAAATGAGTTTTACTAAGGCTTGCAAGGCAAAAGGCGTCGCCAAAGGTGCCCAAACCTAAAAAGGAGAAAGTCCACAGAAATGAGCTCGTTCATTTCTGTGGACTTTCTCCTTTTTAGGGCCTTTTTTGCCTTTTAGCTATCGCTTGTTTTCTTAAAGTTCCTTTGGTTCTTTCCTTTCAAGGAAAGAACAAGAAAAACTGTATTTTCAGTTACTTCGCTCTGTCTTCACTTGCGTGAGGACCTGATTTCGGTATTTATTCATTACGGTCCAGCATATATTCCACAGAATCGCGCAGTGCCTGCCAGGAAGCGTTTATAATGTCGGTAGAAACGCCCACCGTTCTCCAGACGCTTTTGGAATCCGTAGATTCGATCACAACGCGGACAACGCTTGCCGTAGCACCGCCGCTGCTTACTCTTACCTTGAAGTCTGTAAGCTTCATATTATCTATAATAGGGTAGAATGCGCTGAGGACCTTTCTCAGAGCCTTATCCATAGCGTTTACGGGTCCGTTACCCTCTGCCGCGGCAAGCTCCTCTCTTGAGTCCACAGCGATCTTTATCATGGCACTTGAGCGCATATTATCAAGATTCTGCCCGGCGACCCTCGTATCCTCATCGGTTATGACCTTGAAGTTCAGAAGATCGAAATAGTTTTTTCTCATTCCCAAAGCTTCCTTGATGACCAGCATCAGGGATGCCTCCGCGTCCTCGTAGGTGTATCCTGCGTTTTCCTTTGCTCTCACCGCTTCAAGGCATGACTGTACCTTGTCGGAGTTTCTGTCAAGATCGGGAAGGATCGTTGCCAGCTTATCCGCCATTGCGCTTCTGCCGGAAAGGGAGCTTATAACGATGTTCCGAAGATTTCCCACAGCCTCCGGGGAGATATGCTCAAAGGTTCTGGGACTTTTCATCACTCCGTCGATATGCATTCCAGCCTTGTGGGTAAATGCGTAGCCGCCGACGAAGGGCTCCTTTTCGTCAAAGGGGCGGTTTGCGGTCTCGTTTATATATCTTGCGGTCTCCGTAAGAAAGGAGAGCCTTTCTCCGATGCAATCAAAGCCAAGCTTAAGCTGGAGGATGGGGATAAGGGTGTTCAGGTTTGCGTTTCCGCATCGCTCGCCGATGCCGGAGACCGTGCCTTGCACCTGCAATACTCCGCTGAGCACTGCGCTGACGCTGCAGGCCTCTGCCATGCCCAGGTCGTTATGGCAATGGATGCCTATGCACTGCCCGAATCTTGCGGTCACGGCCGCACTTGCCATGCCGATGATATCGGGGAGCATTCCGCCGTTGGTATCGCAGAGGATGAGGCGCTCGGCACCTGCGTTCTTTGCTGTTTCCAGAACCTTCATGGCGTAGGTAGGATCATCGGAATAGCCGTCAAAAAAGTGCTCCGCATCGAAAAACACTCTCTTTCCCTCAGAAACAAGGTGGTCCACCGTGTCTGCGATCATTCTGAGGTTTTCATCTTTTGTGGTGCGAAGCACCGTCTCCACCTGATATTCCCAGCTTTTGCCGAAAACGCAAACGGTATCGGTGGGGGTGCTTGCAAGGAGGGAAAGGGAACGGGAGCTTTTTGCAGTCTCCCCCGGACGCAAGGTTGCGCCGAATGCAACAAGTCGGGAGTTTTCCAGGGGGAGCAGGCTTGCCTTTTCAAAAAAGGCTATATCCTCCGGCGAGTTTATCATCCCTGCCTCTATGTAAGAGACCCCCAGAGCATCCAGAGCCTTTATTATTTTCAGCTTATCCTCCCGGGTGAAGGAAACGGATGCGCTCTGCTCTCCTTCTCTCAGTGTGGTATCATAAATTTCAAGCTTCATTCTGTAACCGTTCCTTTAGCTATGGTCTGCTTATGAGGACAACGCGGTCCCGCCCTTCGATGTCTTTAAGGATGTGTCCGTCAAGCCCCGAGGCACGGCAGACAGAGAGAACAGCCTCTCCCTGCTTCCATCCGATCTCGACAGCAAGCGTTCCGCCTTTATTGAGCCTTTTCGGGTAAAGCTCTATGATCCTTCTGATGATCAAAAGGCCGTCGCCCCCGTCGGTGAGGGCGTGAGGCGGCTCTGCTGCTACCTCTTTTGATATTTCCTTCATTTCCTCTATGCTGACGTAGGGGGGGTTGGAAACTATCATATCAAAGCTTCCTTCGAGGCAATCCTCGGTAACGTCTGCATTGATAAATCGGATCCTGTCCTCCACTTTATGAAGGCGGGCGTTTTTTTTTGCTATCTCCAAGGTCTCGGGATAGAGCTCTGCTGCCACGGCGCGAAGGTCGGGGCGAAGGCAAAGAGCCGCGATTGCTATACAGCCGCTTCCCGTGCAGAGATCTGCGAAAATGCCGCCTTTGGGAGCGTTATCCACGATATATTGGCAAAGAAGCTCCGTATCGGCTCTGGGGATAAGGCAGGCAGGGCTGACAGCGAAGGTCATGCCCATAAAATCCCATTCTCCCAGGATATATTGCAGGGGAGTGCCCGCCAGCCGCTCTTCAACTGCCCATTTCAGCTTTTCGCCTGCGAAATCGTCGGTTCTTACGGAGATGGGGGATGCTTTTTCAAAAAACTTTATAAGCTCAGCGGCCTCAAAAGCGGCGTTTTCAATACCTGCTGCCTTCAAGCGCTTCGCGATCTCGTGATATCTCATGCCTCTGCTTCGCAGGTGCCTTCGCTGTCGTCGGAAGCGTCCTCTTTAGCGTTCTCTTCTATCATTTCGGGAAATTCCTCAGGCATGGCGCATTTCATAGCGTGGATTGCCACCTCAAGCTGGGAGAGATCGGGCTCCTTTGTGGTAGCCCTTTGCATCCAGAGGCCGGGAGCGGAGAGTACTCGGGTAACGGGGTTTGGGTGCTTTCCTGCGAGCATAAGAAATTCGTAGCCCACTCCCACGATAAGGGGCATCATGCAAAGCTTAACAAGCATTATAAGTGCAGGGTGCCAGTCCCAGTTGATGAAGGCTGTGATAACAACGGATATGATAAGCATCTCGATGATAAAGCTTGTGCCGCAACGGGGGTGGAATCGGGTATGCTTTTTTGCGTTTTCGGGTGTGAGGGCCTCACCTGCCTCATAGCAGGCGATGGTCTTATGCTCCGCACCGTGGTATTCAAAGGTGCGGCGGATATCCTTCATAAGGGAAACGAGAAGGATATAGA
>SVQJ01000225.1 GCA_015065395.1 Oscillospiraceae bacterium | reverse complement strand
GGATTTCTACCTTATTTGATTTTCAATTACCGCTATTCTTGATCTGTCTTTTGTTCGCGGCTTTTGTTCTGCGCCTTTTTCGACAAACTGAGAGCTGACAGATTTTTTAAGTCTGTCAGCTCTTTTTTGGCACTATGATTTTCGGATAACGGTTCTTTTTATTACTTATCCTTGCTGATAACCTTCTTCTGCCAGGATGCTTTGCCGCATTTTGGGCAACGCATATATCTCGTTCTGTTTACGTGCATGGCAAAAAATACGCTGCCGTATCCCGGAATATGTCTGTGTCCGCACTTTTTGCATTCGTAGTAGCCTGCCTTTTGCTCGATCTTTAGGGCAAAGGGCGTTGCGATCAGGAGAGGGATCAGGCTGAGTCCCACGAGAAGTGCGCTCTTCCATTCCTCCATCGGCACGATGCAGGAAATGATCGCCGCTGCTACGAGGGGCAGGATCGCGATCACGCCCATCACTATCTCAAGCTTCAAGAGTCTCTTGTCTGCCGCTTCCTTTTGCCTTACCATTTCAAGCAGGTTCTTTTCCAGTTCCTTATTGTAATTATCCATAGTAACTACCTCCCCACATAATAAATCGTTTACGGTGATCTTCAGTATATCGCACAGACGGAGCATAATAGAGGAATCGGGCATCGCTACGCCCCTCTCCCACTTTGATACTGCCTTATCGGTGATACCAAGCATTTCTGCCAGCTGCACTTGCGTAAGCTTTTCTTTCTTTCTGCACTCGGAAATAAATCTTCCGATCTTGATCTGATCCATAAGGAGCCTCCTTTCATCTTCAGTATAGCGTATTCCGGGAAAAATCACACCCACCGGCGGTTTAGTGAGGAGAAATAAACCGACGGTAGAGTGAGACAGGACGTGAGTTTTACGTTTTTCTGAACGTTTGTATTATTATACCACATCGGCCGTGATAATTAAAGGAAAATTTCAAATAATAATATCATGCATGCCCAAACGAACGTCAATGATAAAGCGTTTTGAAGAATGGGTTAATTAACAAAAATGAAAGGCGGAAACGATATGTTTTCTGAAATGCTGAGGGAGGCACGAGGGCTTTACCCCAACCTGATAAATGACCGCAGGTCCTTACACGGCTTTGCGGAGGTGGGCGCTGATCTTCCGAAGACCGTTGCGTTTTGCAAGGAAAGACTGAAGGAGATAGGGATACCGTCAAAGGAATGCGCAGGGGGGCTAATTGCCACGGTGGGCAGGGGAGAACGGTGTGTTCTCCTTCGTGCAGATATGGACGCCCTTCCCGTACGGGAAGAAACGGGGCTGCCCTTTGCCGCTGTCAACGGAAATATGCACGCCTGCGGCCACGATATGCATACGGCTATGCTCCTTTCGGCTGCAGAGCTTCTGCACCGGCACGAGGACAGGCTTTCAGGATCGGTCAGGCTTTGCTTTCAGCCCGGAGAGGAAACTCTTTCAGGTGCGAAAAGTATGATAGATAACGGTCTTCTTGATTTTCCCACCCCCATAGCAGCTCTTATGATACACGTTATAATAGGATGTGATTACAAGACGGGAGCCATCATCATCCCACCTGAGGGAGTGGGGGCTACCGGCGCGGATTATTTCAGTGTCACAGTTAAAGGAGAGGGCTGCCACGGTGCCACTCCCCATCTCGGGAGCGACCCTATCGTTTGTGCATCCCATATGATAAGCGCACTTTCATCTCTTGTTCAAAGAGAGCTTTCACCTGACAGCGGAGCAGTTCTGACTGTAGGTACAGTTAAAGCCGGAGATGCTCCAAACGCCATCCCCGACCTTCTCGTTTTCAAGGGCAGCCTCAGATCATGCGGTGAAGATGACCGAAAGCTTTTAAAGGAGCGGCTCTTTATATTATGCAGAGACATTGCCGATGCATTCAGGTGCAAAGCATCTGTAGATTTTTTTGCAGGAACGCCCTCTTTTTTCAACAACGGCGACCTGGTATCCTCCTGCCAAAGGCTTTTTGAAAAAGCTGAAGCAGGATGTATAATTATCCCCGAGAGAGCAAGGGGCGGCGCAAGTGAGGATTTCTCCTACGTCAGCAGAATAGTGCCATCGATCATGCTTGCAGTATCCGCAGGCGAGCGTGCCTGCGGTTATACAGAGCCTCTCCACTCACCTTTTGCGGTGTTTGATGAGGATGCTCTTGCCTTCGGTACCGCAGCATATGCCGCCTTTGCCATTGAAGCGCTTAATAAATAATACCGTGATAACAAAAGCTCCTGCAAATGATTGCAGGAGCTTTGAATTATTCTTTCTTTCTTTTTGCCTCATCCTTGAGTCGAAGCTCTGTGTTGAGTATCTTCTTTCTGAGACGGAGGGTCTTGGGGGTAACCTCGATAAGCTCGTCCTCGCCGATGAACTCAATAGCCTGCTCAAGGCTGAGAACCTTATGAGGAACAAGGCGGAGAGCCTCGTCAGCTCCTGAGGAGCGGATAGCCGTAAGATGCTTTTTCTTACATACGTTCAGGGCAATGTCGATCTGCTTGGGGCATTCGCCGACGATCATACCCTCGTATACGGGAGTCTGAACTCCGATGAACATCTGGCCGCGATCCTGGCAGTTAAAGAGACCGTAGGAGGTGGACTCACCTGTTTCGCTGGCAACAAGGCTTCCTGTGTAGCGCGTTGTGATCTCTCCCTTGAAGGGCTCGTAGCCGTTAAACATAGAAGCCATGATACCCTCGCCGCGCGTATCTGTAAGGAATTCGCTTCTGTAGCCGAAAAGTCCGCGGGCGGGTATGGAGTACTCGATCTTCATACGTGTGCCACGCAGATTCATCTCGAGAAGCTCGCCCTTGCGGCTGCCAAGCTTTTCGATGACCGTG